>NZ_JASCON010000066.1:0-30343 GCF_029959585.1 Pseudomonas sp. PS02302 | reverse complement strand
GGGGGGGGGACCCGCACCCCCGCCCCGGGCCCGCGGCCCGGGGGGGGGCGGGGGGGCCGCCCCCCCGCGGCGTGCTCGGGCTAGCGCCGGGGTTGCAGCAGCAGCGCCACCAGGGCGCTCCAGCCGGTCTGGTGGGAGGCCCCGAGTCCGCGGCCGTTTTCGCCGTGGAAATACTCGTGGAACAGCACCAGGTCGCGACTGCGCGGATCGTTTTGCAGTTGCGGATAGTCGACCATGCTCGGGCGTTTGCCGTCGGCGTCCTTGAGGAATAGCCGCGTCAGGCGGTGGCTGAGGCCTTCGGCGACCTCTTCCAGATTGGCCAGGTAGCCGGAGCCGCTGGGGTATTCCACCGAGAAGCTGTCGGCGTAGTACCGGTGGAACTCGTGCAGCGACTCGATGAGCATGTAGTTGATCGGCATCCACAGCGGCCCGCGCCAGTTGGAGTTGCCGCCATAGAGGCGCGAATCCGATTCCCCCGGTTGATAGCGGGCGCTGAGCAGGTTGCCGTCGGCCTGGCGCATTTCGAAGGGTTGCTGTTCGTGGGCCTTGGACAGCGAGCGGATGCCGTATTCGGAGAGGAATTCGTTGTCATCCAGCATGCGCTTGAGCAGCAGCTTGGTGCGGTGGCCGCGCAGCAGCGAGAGCAGGAATCTGTTGCCCTGGCCGGGCTCGGTCCAGCGCGAGACCAACCGGGCGAGATCCGGCCGCTGGCGCAGGAAGCCGCGCAGCCGTCCGCCCAGCCCGGGGAGGCCTTCGTGCTCGCGCTGTTCCAGCACCTGTACCGCGAACAGCGGGATGAGGCCGACGATGGACCTCAGGCGCAACGGCTCGGCGCTGCCATCCGCCTTGTGCAGGACGTCGTAGAAGAATTCGTCCTGTTCGTCCCACAGGCCGTCTTCGCGATCATCGCTGTGGTTGATGGCGCCGGCGATGTGCAGGAAGTGTTCGAAGAACTTCACCCCCAGATCGACGTACACCGGATTTTCCTTGGCCAGCTCCAGGGCGATGCGCATCAGATCCAGCGCATAGGCGGCCATCCAGGCGGTGCCGTCGGCCTGGTCCAGGTGGTAACCCTCCGGCAGGGGGGCCGAGCGATCGAAGAGGGCGATGTTGTCCAGACCGAGGAAACCGCCCTGGAAGATGTTGCGACCCTCGGTGTCCTTGCGGTTGATCCACCAGGAGAAATTCAGCAGCAGCTTGTGGAAGACACGTTCGAGGAAGACCCGGTCGCCGACCCCGGTCAGGGACTTTTCCTGCAGGTAGACGTGCCAGGTGGCCCAGGCATGCACCGGCGGATTGGCGTCCTCGAAATTCCACTCGTAGGCCGGCAGTTGGCCATTGGGGTGCATGAATCTGTCCTTCACCAGCAGCAGCAGCTGCTGCTTGGCGAAGCCGGGATCGATCAGGGCATAGGCCACCGCCTGGAAGGCCAGGTCCCAGGAGGCATACCAGGGATATTCCCATTTGTCCGGCATGGAGACGATGTCGAAGTTGAGCAGATGGCGCCAGTGACCGTTGCGGATGCGCTCGCGTTGCGCCGGCGGCGTCGGTTGTGCGGGATCGCCATTGAGCCAGCGGTTGACCTCGAAATAATAGAGCTGCTTGGACCAGAGCAGGCCGGCCAGGGCCTGGCGCTGCACCAGGCGCGCATCGGGATCGGCGATCTTTTCCTGCAGGGCGGCATAGAAGGCATCGGCCTCGGCGATGCGCTCGGCAAAGATCGCATCGGCATCCACCGACAGGGCATTGGTCGGCGCCAGGCGCAGGTAGACCACGGTCTTGGCGCCACCCTCCAGCTCCACGGCGAAATGGGCGGCTGCCTTGCTGCCGAAGTCGCGGCGGATCGCCTCGCGGGCGCCGCGCACCACATAGTCGTTGATGCCGTCCTTGAAAGGGCCCTCGGCGGCTTCACCGGTCAGGCGGGGCAGATTGGTTTCGTTGTTGCAGAACAGCCACTCGGCCTCGCGCGGGCCCCAGGCGCTGACCACCAGGTCGGGCCGGTCGAAATAGCTGGCGCGAACCTGCTCGCCTTCCAGGCTGAGCATGGAGCGCGGTGGGGTGCCGGTCCAGGCCCAGGTGTTGCGTGACCAGATCTGCGGCAGCACCCGCAGGCTGGCGCGCTCGGTCCCGCGGTTTTCCACGGTGACCCGCATGAGGATGTCGTCGGGGGTGTGCTTGGCGTATTCGACGGTGACGTCGAAATAGCGATCCTCGGCGAAGACGCCGGTGTCGAGGATCTCGTATTCGCGATCCTCCAGGCCGCGCCGGGCGTTTTCCTCGGTGAGCTGGGCATAGGGAAAGGCGGCGTGGGGATACTTGTAGAGCATCTTCTGGTAGGCATGGCTCGGCACCCCGTCCAGATAGAAGTACAGCTCCTTGACGTCCTCGCCATGGTTGCCCTCGGCATTGGTCAGGCCGAACAGCCGTTCCTTGAGGAAGGGATCGCGTTCGTTCCAGAGGGCGATGCCCAGGCACCATTGCTGAGCCTTGTCGCAGAAACCGGCGAGGCCGTCTTCACCCCAGCGATAGGCGCGGCTGCGCGCATGGTCATGGGGGAAGTAGCGCCAGGCGTCGCCATCGGCGCTGTAGTCTTCCCGGACCGTGGCCCACTGGCGCTCGCTCAGGTAGGGCCCCCACTGCCGCCAGGCGGCGGCATCGGTATCAGCCAGGCGCTGGCCTTCTCGGGTATGCAGAATGCCCGGGGCGGGATGTGCCGTCATCGTGTCTCCAGATTCAGGTAACGGTTAAGGCTCGAGGATAGATCACCATTGTGGCGTGCAACGACCTGCCTTGGCGTATCGCCGCAGTTTTTAGTGCCTGTCTGACCGGAAAAAATTCACGTCGTTGCGGTTTTCGTCACAGGGCCTGGGCGGATGCAAGGGCTCTATCCCGGCCAGGCGGCGGACGAAAAAAAGCCCCACGCCGGGTCGGGTGGGGCCTTTTGGTCATCGCAGAGGGCCCGCCGCTCGCGCAGCGGGCCTGGCGGCGAGCTACAGCGCCATGTCGTTGGCGGCCTTTTCGGCGCGCGGGGCGCTGGCGGTGGCCTTGGCGTTCTCGGTGCCGGTGGCGACCGGCGGGGTGGCCAGTTGCAGGACGTCGGCGGTGTAGTTCCACTCCTGCTGCACGCGCGCCGGGTCGCTGTTCAGCTTGGTGCCGTAGCTGGGCACGATCTGGTGCAGCTTGGCTTGCCACTCCGGGGTCGCGACCTTGTCCTTGAACACCTTCTCCAGCACGCTCAGCATGATGGGCGCGGCGGTCGAGGCGCCCGGGGAGGCGCCCAGCAGGCCGGCGATGCTGCCGTCCTTGGCCGCGACGATCTCGGTGCCCAGCTTCAAGACACCACCCTTGTCGGCGTCGCGCTTGATGATCTGCACGCGCTGACCGGCCTGCCACAGGCGCCAGTCTTCCTTCTTGGCGTTGGGGAAGTACTCGCGCAGGGCGGCCATGCGGTCGTCATCCGACAGCATCAGCTGACCGGCGAGGTATTCCACCAGCGGGTACTCGGCCACGCCCACGCGGACCATCGGCCAGGCGTTGTGGGTGTTGGTGCTGGTCAGCAGGTCCAGGTAGGAACCCTGCTTGAGGAACTTGGTGGAGAAGGTGGCGAAGGGCCCGAACAGGATCACGCGCTTGCCATCGAGCATGCGGGTGTCCAGGTGCGGCACCGACATCGGCGGTGCGCCCACCGAGGCCTTGCCGTAGGCCTTGGCCAGGTGCTGCTGGGCGATCTCGGGGTTGTCGGTGACCAGGAAGGAACCACCCACCGGGAAGCCGGCGTAATCGTTGGCTTCGGGGATGCCCGACTTCTGCAGCAGGTGCAGGGCACCGCCGCCGGCACCGATGAAGACGAACTTGGCGTCGGTCTCGGTCTTCTTGCCGTCCTTGAGGTTCTTGTACTCCACGCGCCAGCTGCCGTCGGCATTGCGGGTGATGTTCTCGACTTCGCTGGACAGGTTCAGCTTGAAGTTCGGCTTGGATTGCAGGTTGGCGGCGAACTGGCGGGTGATCTCGCCGAAGTTGACGTCGGTGCCCAGCGGACTCCAGGTGGCGGCGATCTTCTGCTGGGGATCGCGACCTTCCATCATCAGCGGAACCCACTGCTTGATCTGCGCGGGATCCTCGGAGAACTGCATGCCGGAGAACAGCGGGCTGGCCTTGAGCGCCTCGTAGCGCTTCTTCAGGAAGGCGATGTTCTCGTCACCCCAGACGAAGCTCATGTGCGGGGTGCTGTTGATGAAGCTTTTCGGGTCCTTGAGGACACCGTTCTTGACCTGCCAGGACCAGAACTGACGGGAGATCTGGAAGGCCTCGTTGATCTCGATGGCCTTGGCGATGGTGACCTTGCCGTCCTTGTCTTCCGGGGTGTAGTTCAGCTCGGCCAGGGCGGAGTGGCCGGTACCGGCATTGTTCCAGCCGTTGGAACTCTCGTCGGCGACCTGGTCCAGGCGCTCGACCATTTCCATGGTCCAGTTCGGCTCCAGCTCGTTCAGCCAGATGCCCAGGGTGGAGCTCATGATGCCGCCGCCGATCAGCAGGACGTCGACCTTCTTGGTGTCTTCGGCCTGTGCGGTGCCCAGGGCGGAGGCGATGGCGACGCCGAGCAGCGCGCCAGTCATTTTCTTCAGCATGTGATCTCTCGTTCGATAGAAGCTGGGTCTGCTTATCGAGTTTCGGTGCGGTGCGGCACCATGGCACATGGGTGGATGTGCAGTGGGCAAGGCAGAATGCAGCCGGAAACACGCAAGGGCAGGTTCTTTTCCCTCCACCGCCCCTCTCTCATGAGTCACCGGAGGAGTCGGAGCAAAAACGCAAGGCGCGGCCTTGGCAGCGGCTGACCGGCGACAGAGGTCTCGGGCGCGGCTGCATGCGCGTGGCGTAATTGTTGCCGGACATTTTAAAGGGAAGGGGTAGGGCTGCCTAGCCCGTAATTCATCGGCTTTGCCTATTAGCCTTTAGTCTAATCCGCTGTGACGGCGGTCAAAGTCCCGCCAGTTGCTGCTCCAGGCGAACCGGAGCGGTCTTGGCGGCTTTCCGCGAGCCGCCGGCGGCACCGACGAAAGCGGGTAGAAAGCCGCCGGAGGGTCGTCGTTCAAGTGTGGGGAGGTTGATCAGGCGAAGCGCCAGGCGAGAAAGCGACTCTGCTTCTGGCCCTGGGCCATGGCTACGACGCGACTTTCACTGACCTGTTCGCGGCGCAGCGCCGCCTGCAACGGCGGCAGATTGCTGGCCTTGGACACCAGGCAGGTGAACCAGCCGACCTGCCTGGCGAAGGCACGACTCTCGCGGATCATCCTGTCGATAAAGGCGGCCTCGCCCCCGGGACACCAGAGTTCAGCCGCCTGGCCGCCGAAGTTGAGCAGAGGTACCTGCTTGCCGGTGGTCTTGCCCAGGTTCTTCCACTTGCGCCGGCTGCCGCGCACGGCATCGTCGGGGCTGGCGTGGAAGGGCGGATTGCACAGGGTGGCGGCGTAGCGCTCACCGGGCTGGATGATGCCGGCAAAGATCGCCTGGGGATCCGGCTGGCGGCGCAACTCGATGGCGGCGGCGCAATCCGCATTGGCCGCCAGGGTGCGGCCGAAGGCAGCCAGCGCCGCCGGGGCGATGTCGCTGCCAACGAAATGCCAGCCATACTCCTTGAAGCCGATCAGCGGATAGACGCCATTGGCGCCCGTACCCACGTCCAGCAAGCGCGTCGTCGCGCCCCGAGGAATCTTGCCGCCATTGCCCTCGGCCAGCAGATCGGCCAGATGATGCAGGTAGTCGGCGCGACCGGGGATCGGTGGGCAAAGGAAATCAGCGGGGATGTCCCAATCGCGCACGCCATGGTGCAGCGCCAGTAGCGCGCGGTTGAGTGCGCGGACGGCCTGGGGATCGGTGAAGTCGATGGACAGGTTGCCCCGCGGCGTCGGTGCCACGAACGGCCCGAGCGCCGGGCTTGTGCGCATCAGCGCTGGAAAGTCATAGCTGCCCTGGTGGCGATTGCGCGGATGCAGGGGCGCGGGGCGGCCAGGGAGGGGGCGACGGGGCGAGGTCATGACGGCAGGCAGGTGGAAAAGGGGCGGCGAGCCTAGCACAGCCGCCCTTTTAGAGCCTGTTTTCAGTCTCACGAGCTAGGTACAAACAAGGCGAAAATGCCTGGGGAAGCGTAATTTACAGTCGGTAAATGAGCATTCCGGAGGCATTTTCAACGCCGTTTGCTCGACGCGCAGCAGACTTTAAACAGGCTATACGGCTCACGCGGGCGTTGGGGCGTCTTCCGGCAGCACGCCGATCTCGCGCAGGTTGCGCCAGAAGGCGGCAGGGATGGGCGCCCGCAGCAGGTCGGCATTCTGCCGGGCCCGCTCCGGCGTGCTGCTGCCTGGAATGGTGGCGGCCACCGTAGGATGGGCCAGGCAGAACTGCAGGGCCGCGGCGCGGATGTCCACTCCGTGATCCTGGCAGACGCCCTCGATCAACCCGACCTTGCGGCGCAGTGCCGGCTCGGCTTCGGCGTAGTCGTAGTGCTTGCCACCGGCGAGCAGGCCGGAATTGTAGGGCCCGCCCACCACGATGCCCACGCCGCGGCGTTCGCATTCGGGAAAGAGCGTGTCCAGGGCTTCGCGGTGGTCCAGCAGGGAATAGCGACCGGCCAGCAGGAAGGCATCGGGATCGCTCTGCTCCAGCGCCAGGCGGCAGGGTTCCACCAGGTTGACGCCCAGGCCCCAGCCCAGGATCAGCCCTTCCTCGCGCATCTCGGTGAGGGCCTTGGCCGCACCCTGCATGGCCTGGGCGAAGTAGTCACGCCAGGCCGGGCCGTGCTGGTCCTCGGACAGATCGTGGATCCAGACCAGATCGAGGCGGTCGGTCCCGAGGCGTTCCAGGCTGGCCTCGATGGAGCGGCGGGCGCCGTCGGCGGAATAGTCGAGCACCCGCTTGAAGGGCAGTTCGTTGACGAACGGCGGCGCGTTTTCCGGCTGATCGGCCGGTTCCAGCAGGCGGCCGACCTTGCTGCAGAGGACGAATTCCTCGCGCGGCTTGTCGGCGAGCACCTCGGCAAAACGTTGCTCCGATAGCCCGGCGCCATAGTGCGGCGAGGTGTCATAGAGGCGGATGCCGGCGTCCCAGGCGGCTTCGAGGGTCGCCCGGGCGTCGGCGTCGCCTACCTCGCGGAACATGTTGCCCAGCGGGGCGCCGCCAAAGCCGAGAGAGGGGATGTCGATACGCATGGGAAGTCTCCAGGGTGATGCGTGTGTGCATCCCGACCGGTGTCCCCAGACTCCTGTTCCCCTAGTCCGCCGGACGTAGCAGGGCCACCTCGGCGCGGGTGAGCGGGCGATAGGCACCCTCGGCCAGGGCGGGATCCAGTGCCAGCTCGCCGATGCGGTCGCGATGCAGGGCGATGACCTCGATGCCGAAACGGCCGAACATGCGCTTGACCTGGTGATAGCGGCCTTCGACCAGGGTCAGGAAGGCGCTGTGATCATCCAACGGCTCCAGTCGTGCGGGCTGGGTGACCAGGTCTTCATAGGCGAAATACAGTCCCTCGGCGAAGGCGGCCACCAGCTGCGGCGGGATGACCTCGGCGGTGGTGACCCGGTAGCGCTTGGTCTGCTTGTGACGCGGATGACTGAGGCCGCGCGACCACTGGCCATCGTTGGTGAGCAGCAGCAGGCCGGTGGTGTTGAAGTCCAGCCGCCCGGCCAGGTGCAGATCGGCGCGCTGCTCTACCGGCAGGCAATCCAGCACCGTGGCATGGCGGGCATCGACGGTGGCGCTCACGCAGCCGCGCGGCTTGTGCAGCATCAGGTAGCGACCGCCGGGACCGTCCTGCAGCAGGCGCTCGTCGGCCTCGATGCGGTCGAAGGCGAATACCTCCTGCTCGGCCCGCAGGGTGGTGGTGCCATTGACCCTTACCCGACCCTCGGCGAGCAGGCGTCGTGCCAGCTGGCGGCCCAGTTCGGGTCGGTTGCCCAGCCAGCGGTCCAGACGCATCAGCGAGACTCGCCGGGGACGCCCGCCGCGCAGGCCGGGCATAGGCAGCGCTGATTCCGTTCCGCATCGGGCAGGCGCGCCAGGGCCTGAGGATCGACCGGCGTCTGCAGGCACCAGCAGTCGTGGATCTCGCCACCGGCGGCCAGGACGCAGCTGTTGGCCTTGCCGCACAGCGGGCAGCGGGTGGGATCGAAGGGGGTGGGCGATGCAGCCATGGTGATCTCGTCGGGCGAAGCGGGCGGCAGAGTACCGGGAATTGCGACCTGGGTAACGTCCGCTACGCTGGGGGTCTGCGTACTGTCGCATCCGGGGTGCAAGCTGCATCCTAGCTCCGATCGTCGGACCACCCGAGGAACCCATGACAATAACTGCTCTGCGCACCCTGATCCGTACCCTCATTCCCGGCACCCTGCTGGTCAGCCAGCTGGCCCTGGCCACCGAAGCCGATATCGGCCAGACCCTGGCCCGGCAGGCCGGCATTCCCTGGCCGGCAGTGATCGCCCATCGCGGCGCCTCCTTCGACGCCCCCGAATCCACCGCGCCGGCCTATCTGGTGGCGCGGGAGCTGGGCGCCGACTACCTGGAGCTCGACCTGCAGCGCACCAAGGACGGCCAGCTCATCGCCCTGCACGACGACACCCTGGAACGTACCACCGACGTCGCCAAGCGCTTCCCCGACCGCGCCAAGGCCCCGGTCAGCCAGTTCACCCTGGCCGAACTCAAGTCGCTGGACGCCGGCAGCTGGTTCAACCAGGCCCATCCCGACCGCGCCCGGCCGGCATTCGCCGGACTCAGGATCCTCACCCTCGACGAGGTCATCGACATCGCCGAAGGCGGTCGCAACAAGCCGGGTCTCTACATCGAGACCAAGCAACCCAAGCTGTTCCCCGGTATCGAGCGCGACCTCAAGGCCAAGCTGACCCAGCGCGGCTGGCTCGGTAAGCCCAAGCCGGGTGCCACCGGCGTCGCCGCCATGCCCGGGCGGGTGATCCTGCAGACCTTCGAGAAGAGCAGCCTGGAGCTGTTGCAGAAGGAGATGCCGAAGACGCCGAAGATCCTGCTGCTGTGGCTGGGCGACGACTACATCCCGGCCAAGCCGGGGCCGAGCTACGCCGAGTCGGGCGAGGCCAGCAAGGCGGCCTACTACGCCAAGCAGCAGGTGCGTTCCGAGGGCGATTTCACCGCCTGGATCGAGTGGGCCAAGGCCCATGGCGCCATCGGCATAGGCCCCTCGGCGGCCCTGGAGGAGGGCGGCGACCAGAGCTATGCGGACCTGGTGAAGCCCTGGATGAACGACGTCGCCCACGAGCGTGGTCTGCTGGTGCATGCCTACACGGTGGACTCGGCGGTGGACTATGCCCGCCTGGCGCCGCGTGGCGTGGATGGCTTCTTCAGCAACCGCAGCGCCGAACTGCTGAAATTCTATGAGCGTCCGGCCAAGCAGGCACCCGGTGCCCTGCTCAAGCAGCTGGGTTATTGAGTCAAGGCGGGGAGGCCTGGTGGTCTCCCCGTCACCACTGGAAATCCTGTCATGTCCCGCCATGCCTTCAACGGCGCCAAGCTGGCGCTGCTCTGTGCTGAGCAGATCCTGGTCTATCAGCGCGACGACAAGCCCGACATCCCCTGGCCGGCCCTCTGGGACCTGCCCGGCGGTGGTCGCGAAGACGGCGAGACGCCCGAGCGCTGCGCCCTGCGCGAACTGGAAGAGGAATTCGGCCTGGTGCTGGACGAGGCGCGGCTGACCTGGGGACGTTGCTATCCGCCGCGCCAGCCCGGCTATCTGCCCAGCTGGCTGTTCGCCGGGCAGTTGCATCCCGCCGAGCTCGCCGCCATCCGCTTTGGCGACGAAGGCCAGCGTTGGCAGCTGATGAGCATCGCCGACTTCCTTGCCCATCCCCAAGGGGTGCCCCATCTGCAGGCGCGGCTGCGGGACTACCTGGGCGAGCGGAAAGAGAGCCGACCGGCGTCTCTTAATCCCGGCTGAATGAACGCGCGATAATCGAGCGCGAGCGGCGGGCGCAGCTTAAGCTTTCTCCAGGCCCATCCGGGCCGTTCTGGAGATCTCCCCATGCGCCATTTCCTCTTGGCGTCGCTCTGTGCCCTGACCTTCACCGGCTGCACCGTCTACGACACGTCCCCGCGCTATTACAGCCGTCCGGCCCCCCCTGCGGCGGTCTTCTACGGTACGCCGGCCTATCCGCCGCCCGCGGTCATCGTGCGGCCCTATGGCTACGGCTATTACTATCGGCCGGCACCGCCGCCACCGCCCCACTGGGGGCCGGGTCCCGGCTGGGGTCCGCGCCTGGGTTATGGTCCGCCTGGCTGGGGCTCGCGCTACGGTCCGCGCTGGTAGCGGGTTTGACAGGGGCAGCCGGCTTTTCTAGGGTGCTGCCCTTGTCTTGACCAGGAAGCCTCGAATCGTGGACGACGATCGCATCAAGCTCGACCCCCAATGGAAAGCCGCGCTGCGCGACGAGTTCGAGCAGCCCTACATGCGTCAGCTGAGCGAATTCCTCAGGCGCGAGAAGGCCGCGGGCAAGGTCATCCATCCGCCCGGTCCGCTGATCTTCAATGCCCTCAATACCACCCCTTTGGATCAGGTCAGGGTGGTCATCCTCGGCCAGGATCCCTATCACGGTCCGGGTCAGGCCCATGGGCTGAGCTTCTCGGTGCAGCCTGGGGTGCCGGCGCCGCCGTCGCTGCAGAATATCTTCAAGGAGCTCAAGCGCGACCTGAATCTGCCCATTCCCAGCCACGGCTATCTGCAGCACTGGGCCGAGCAGGGCGTGCTGCTGCTCAACACCTCGCTGACCGTGGAACAGGCCAACGCCGGTTCCCACGCCAAGGCCGGTTGGCAGAGATTCACCGATCGCATCATCGAGGTGGTCAGCGCCGAGCGGGAGAACCTGGTGTTCCTGCTCTGGGGCAGCCATGCCCAGAGCAAGCAGACGCTCATCGATCCCCAGAAGCACCTGATCCTCAAGTCGGCGCATCCCTCGCCGCTGTCGGCCCACCGTGGCTTCATCGGCAACGGCCATTTCGGCCGCACCAACGAATTCCTGCGCAACGCCGGCCTCACCCCTATCGACTGGGCGCTGCCACCGCTGACGTAGAAGGGCTCAGCCGGCCACGACCCTCGCGGTCAGGTCGCCCCCGCCGCCATTGTTCGAGACGGGCGCCGGTGGCACTGCAGGCACCAGCTCGTCCCGAGCATGAGCAGGAGGATCGCCAGGGATTCCAGGCGAGTCGGCCAGCGCCCGTTCCAGAGAAAGCCATAGGTCAGCGAGGCCAGGGTCTCGATGACGATGGCCTGACCACTCAGGGTCAGGGGTAGCCGGCGGCTGGCCTGGTTCCAGCAGGCGCCGCCGATGACCGAGGCAAGCAGCGCCACCCCGGCAGCCACCAGCAGCGGCTGCAGCCAGTTCGCCGGTGCCCGCAACGCCAGCTCTTCTCCCAGCAACCAGGGCGCGACCAGCAGTGCCTGGGCACCGGTCATGCCGCCCAGCAGCAGGCCCCAATCGTGGGCGCCGATCGGCGCCCTGGCCAGAAAGCGC
Source organism: Pseudomonas sp. PS02302 (assembly GCF_029959585.1). Taxonomy (NCBI): domain Bacteria; kingdom Pseudomonadati; phylum Pseudomonadota; class Gammaproteobacteria; order Pseudomonadales; family Pseudomonadaceae; genus Pseudomonas; species Pseudomonas sp. PS02302. The sequence goes on along the minus strand of NZ_JASCON010000066.1, from coordinate 18,818 downwards.
GTGTTGACCACCGCGAACCAGCTCCAGGCCAGCAGGGCGCCACAGGCGCACAGCAGGCCCAGGGCGGGCCGCTCGCCAACCGCGGTGCTGGTCAGCGTCTCGTAGCTGATCAGGACCACGCCGAGCAGCGCGCAGCAGAGCGATGGCCAGAGGCGACCGAATCCCACGGCGCCCGCGTCGCGCTGCCCGGCCAGGGCCACCAGCAGCGGGATCAGGCCGACGATCAGGGTGGTCGCCGCGATACCGGCCTGCTTCACGCCCACGCCGACCAGGGTGTAGTAGCCCAGGTTGCCGATCAGGCTGAGCCAGAACAGGCGCGTGCCGTCGGCCCGGGTCAGCTGCCTGCGCAGTCGGCGCCAGCAGGGCAGCAGTAGCCCGAGGGACACCAGTCCGTAGCAGAGAAAGCGCAGCACGGCGAACTGGGCGCCGCTCAGGTCAGGGACCAGCGCCGGGGCCAGAAAGATCACGCCCCAGCACAGGCCTGCCGCCAGCCCGTAGCCGATACCCACTGCCGACAGTTCTCGTTCCTGCATCGCGCCGTCTCCACCGATTCGACACCAGTGTGGTGACGGCGACCTGGACCGGTCTTGCGCGAGACTGCGGGGTTTTTTACCTGGACTGCTTACCTTGACTGCCTACCCCGGCAGTCGCTGACCGCGCCGCCAGGCGGCCGGGCTGATGCCCTGGCGGCGGGTCATGGCGCGGGTCAGGGCGGCCTGATCGGAAAAGCCGACGCGCTGGGCGATGTCGGCGATCGGCAGGCGGCTGTCGGCGAGCCAGCGCTGCGCCTGGCGCAGCCGCAGGTCGGTGAGCCAGGCCTGGGGCGTCTGGGCGAAACGCTGGTGGAACAGCAGGTGCAGCCGGGTCAGCCCCAGGCCCGCCAGGCGGGCCATGGCCGCGTTGTTCCAGTCCCCCGCGGGCTGGGCCTCCACCTGGGCCAGCAGGCGATCGAAGGCCGCGCTGGCGGTCGCGGCGGTAAGCGACGCGAGCAGCAGACGGGTGAGTTCGGGCGCGTGTTGGTCGAGGGTGTCAGGCGAGGTCAGCTCGGCGAAGGCGAGCAGCTGGCGGGTCGCGGGCGGAATCGCCAGACCCGGCTGCCGTAGCGCGCGATCCAGGAGCGGAGCAGGCAACCAGTCGGCCGCGCAGTCGATCACCAGAAAGCGGCTGCCTGGCTCGGATTGCTGGGCATGACCGCAGTCGGGCGCCACCAGGGCCGCGAGACCGGTATGCAACCGCGTCCCGCTGCGCCCGGCGAGCTCCAGCTCCATGCCGCCCTGGATGGGCAGCACCAGCTGCGCGAAGGCATGGGCATGGGGCTGGTGTTCGCCCTGATAGCGCTTGATGGCGAGACGGGGAGTCAAGGCGCACCTCGGTGGCGAAGCGGGGGGTCGAGAGCTTTGATCCTAGCATGCCGCCCCGGGCCTTACGGACTTCAACGCACCGGCTGCAGCGGCAACTCCACTTCGCCACCATTGCTCAGGTCCACGGCCACCGGCTCCTGGGTCAGATACAGCGGGCGACCGCCGAGCAGGATGCGGCCGCTGAGCAGATAGCGCTCGCCGCTCTTGACCTTGGCCGGGGCGTAGTCGAGGCGGAAGGGCACCTGGCCGGGCTGCTTGACGAACAGGGTGCGCTGGGCCAGACGACCGGCAGGGGTGTCGCCGGCACTGGCGCTGTAGAGGCTGACGGTGAGCTTGGCGGTGGGCGGCACCGGCTCATTGGCGGTAAAGGTGGCCTGGCCGCTGAGGCTGGTCATGCTCGGCTGGGCCGGCACGCCAGGGGTGGTGGTCTGCGGCTGCTCGGTGGGCGGCAGCGGCTGGCCAGAGGACGGCGGTGGCGTCGCGGGACCGGGGCGCAGCCCGCTACAGGCGCTGAGCAGCAGCGAGGTGGCGAGCAGGGTGGCGATTCTTTTCATGGGTAGATCCTGGACTGAAATCGACTGCTGTGACCCATGGACGCCGGCTTAGTTGCCGGCGACCGCAGGGGATTCGGGATCCGGCAGGTCGGGCGCATCGGGGCGGTCCAGCGCCACCTGGCGAATCGACAGGCGGATCTCCGCCGGCAGCACCCGCTTGCCGGCGCCTTCGGCCAGTTCGCCGAGCAATTCGTGATGGCCCAGGGTGCCGTCGTCGGCCTTGCGCAGCACCCCCTCGGCCAGCAGCGTCTGGATGAAGTGGCGAAACAGCGACTTGTCGAAGAATTCCGGCGCATTGAGGCCATGCAGCACCGACAGCCGCTGGGCCATCACCGTGCAGAGTTCTTCCAGTTGCGGCGCGGTCAGGCTGTTCTGGCCATGGTTGAGGATCAGCGCGGTGGTCATGTAGTAGCGCTGCAGGGTCTGCAGGATGGCCCGCGCCAGCAGGGTGAGACGGACGAATTGCCGCGAGCTGGGCGCCGCACGCACGAAGACGTCGTCTTCGATGCGCAGCAGGCCGCGCTCCACCATGGCCTCCAGCCAGCCGTCCAGCACCAGGGGCAGTTCCTCGCGTTCCCAGTGGATGAACAGCTCGGCTTGCAGATAGGGATAGAGCGCCAGGGCGAATCTATGGATCAGCTCGCGGGTCATGCGCCCGGTGTTCTGGAAGAAACTGGCGATCAGCGCCGGGATGGCGAAGAGGTGCAGGACGTTGTTGCGGTAGTAGGTCATCAGCACCGCGTTCTGCTCGTCCAGGTAGAGGATGCGCCCCAGGGCGTCCTGCTGCTCGGAGAGGAAACCCAGGTCGCGTACCTCTTCGATGATCGCCTGGCCGTCGCCCTCGGGCAGGGTGACGCTGGTGGAGTAGGGCACCCGCTTCAGCAGATCCAGATAGAGGTCGATGGCGCGTATCAGGGCGCCTTCGTCGAGCGCCTGGCGGTTGGTCGAGAGCAGCGCCAGGGCCACCAGGTTGACCGGGGTGACGGCCGCCGCGGCATTGATGCGGCGGACCACCCGCTCGCCCAGTTCGTGGGTGACCGAATTGAACCAGGCGGGCTTCAGGTCTTCGTCGAGGGGTTCGTCGCGCCAGCCCGGGCGGCGGGCGTCGAGGAAGCCTTGCAGCGGGATGGGCTCGCCGAAGTTGACCCAGACCCGACCGAAGCGCTGGCGCAGGGCGCCAAAGACCTTGACCAGGTCGAAGATGGATTCCTTCTTCTTGGCCGCGCCGCGCAACTCGCCCAGGTAGGTGCGACCCTCGAAGACCTTTTCGTAGCCGATGTACACCGGCACGAAGACGATAGGGCGCCGCGAATCGCGGAGGAAACTGCGCAGGGTCATGGCCAGCATGCCGGTGCGCGGCTGCAGGGTCCGTCCGGTGCGCGAGCGACCGCCCTCGACGAAGTACTCGGTGGAAAAGCCGCGGCTGAACAGGCTGTGCAGGTATTCGTTGAACACCGCCGCATAGAGGGCGTTGCCCTTGAAGCTGCGTCTCATGAAGAAGGCGCCGCCGCGTCTGAGGATGTTGCCCACCACCGGCATGTCCAGGTTGATGCCGGCGGCGATGTGCGGCGGGGTCAGGCCATTCTGGAACAGCAGATAGGAGAGCAGCAGGTAGTCGATGTGGCTGCGATGGCAGGGGACGTAGACCACGGTATGACCGGGCGCCATCTCCTGGATGCGCTCGATGTGGCTGACCGTGACGCCGTCATAGATGCTGTTCCAGAACCAGCGCAGACCGACGTCCAGGCAGCGCACCACCGGATAGGAGAAGTCCGAGGCGATCTCGCGCGCATAGTGCGCCGCCTCGTCTTCGATGCGCCCGGGGGTGGCCTTGCGCTGGGCAATCTCGTGGGCGATGGTCGCCCGCACCTGGGGTGCCCGCAGCAGGCCGCGCAGCAGGGTACGGCGGTGCGACAGGTCCGGGCCGATCACCGCCTGGCGTACGTTGCGGAAGTGGATGCGCAGCCGCCGCATCACCAGGCGCTCCAGGCGTAGCGGATCGGGACGCTGGCTGGCCAGTTCGCCCAGCGACAGCGGCTTGGAGAATTGCACCCGGGTCAGCCGGCCCAGCACCAGGATGCGCGCCAGCTTGCGCAGCCGGCCGGTCACCACCCAGTTGTCCGCCCAGAGCAGTTTCCAGGGACTGGTCTCACGATCCGGCGACTGGCCCCAGAAGACGCTGACCGGTACCAGCTGGACGTCTTCCAGCTGCTGCTCGGTCGCCGCGGCCACCACCCGGCGCAGGGTAGGGGGTACCGAGCGCCGGGCGGGGCGCCCGCGCCAGTTCGCCCTGCCGGTGGCGTTGAAGTAGGCCAGTGGTTCGGTCTTGCTCCCCAGCACCAGCGGGCGTAGCGGTCGCGGCAGGCCGGCCTTGCGGCATTCCCGATCGAGCACCGCCAGATCACTCAGCGAGGCCTCCGGCAGGACATAGAGCACCGGCTTGGCGGGATCGATGCGGCTGAGCAGGCTGGCGGCCTGGGTGGTCTCGGAGCGAACCCAGAGATAGAGCAGGCGCTTGAGCAGCGAGAAGGCCAGGAGGCGCAGCGGCGAACGGGTCATGGAGGGCTACCGGATTGACGAGGCGGCAGTGTGCCGGATGGCCTGGCGGGCGTAAAACTACCCGTGTTGTTCTCTCTTCGACCCGGCAGTCGACGCCTTGTCCCCAGCGTCGAAAAAATGCCGCTCAAATCGTCCAAAACCCGGCGCTGGCGCGGCTTCCAGCCATGCTGGCACTTTGCGTAAAGAACATTGCTTTTGCCAGGAAAGCCATGCTTTATAAGACGTCGGCAGCTTCTTGCCGCCGGTCGGACTGGGGCACCAGCCCGGCAACCGGTTCGAGGCTCGATCTGTACCGATACAACAAGGCAACCCGATCGACCAGGTCGTGGCGAGCGGGGATAGGAAATCCAGAAAGCTTCGGAGAGATGTGATGGGTGAGCAACGTGAAACCGGGACCGTCAAGTGGTTCAATGACGCCAAGGGATATGGATTCATTCAACGCGAGGGCGGTGCCGACGTGTTCGTTCACTACCGCGCCATCCGCGGCGAAGGTCATCGCTCCCTGAACGAAGGCCAGCAGGTGGAATTTTCGGTGATCGAGGGCCAGAAGGGCCTGCAGGCCGAAGACGTCGCCCAGGTCTAGATCCGTGGCGCGAGGAGCGCAAGGTTCCTCGCGCCTTCAGTTCACTCGGTGCGCCAGACGATCTCTTCGACGCCCGCGTCCGTCACCTTCAGCCAGCGATCGGCGGCTTCTTCCTCTTCCTCCTCGCTCCAGCCACTCGGGGCGCAGCGCACCTGTACCTGGAGGGCTGCATAGGCATCGCGGGCGCAGGCCAGGTCATCCACCCAGGGCGACACATCGCTTTCCAGCAGCAGACTGTGCCATTTGCCCACGGCCTTCGGCAGCCAGGTCACCGGAATGGACTCGCCGCCATAGCGCAGGGTGCATTTGAGGGTCTGTCCGCGCGCCTGCCAGACGCAGGGCATGGCGAACACCTGTTCGAGCCAGGCCGAGACGGCGTCCTGATCGACGTCCTTGAGGTAGATTTCGATATCGGGCTGGCGCATGGGGCTTAGGCTCCGGATTTGATGATCCAATCGTAACGTACTGCCACCCGCACCTCGAAGGGCTCGGCCAGGACCTGCTCGCGGCGCTCGGCGTTGACGCGCCAGCCGTGGGGCGTCATGGCCAGCAGGTCTTCGCGGGTCTGGCGCTCGGCCAGCGGCAGCACGAATTCGAGCCCCTCGCTGTGGGCCAGTTCCAGGCCCGGCGGCAGATCCTGCAGGTGCTTGTCTTCGGCATAGTCGCGCACCTCGTCATAGAGCCGCTGGCGCAGCTCCAGCAGGTGGGCGCTGGCCGGGCCCAGGCGCAGGATGCCGCCGCCGGGTGCCAGCACGCGCCGGGCTTCGGCCCAGTCGATGGGACTGAAGACGCTGGCCAGCAGCTGGCAACTGGCGTCCGGCAGGGGCAGGCGCGCCATGCTCGCCACCAGCCAGGTCAGGGCCGGGGTACGCCGGCAGGCGCGGCGTACCGCCTCGCGGGAGATGTCCAGGGCATAGCCGTCGGCCGCGGGCAGGGCCTGGGCCAGGCGCGCGGTATAGAAGCCTTCGCCACAGCCCACGTCGATCCAGCGCTGGGGCGCGCGCTCGGCGGCCAGATGCGCCAGGCGCTCGGCCAGGGGCGCATAGTGCCCGGCATCGAGAAAGCGTCGGCGCGCCTCGACCATGGCGGCGTTGTCGCCCGGGTCCAGGCTCTTCTTGTGCTGTACCGGCAGGAGATTCAGGTAGCCCTGGCGGGCGCGGTCGAAGCGATGGCCGGCGGCGCAACCGACGCCACCCTCGAGTTCGGCCAGCGGGGCCTGGCAGAGCGGACAGATCAGCTTCATGCCAGCAACCGTACCAGGGTGCCGTAGTACACCTCGGTCAGCAGATCCAGGTCGCTGGCCAGGACGTGCTCGTCCACCTGGTGGATGGTGGCGTTGACCGGACCCACTTCCACCACCTGGGCGCCCAGGGTGGCGATGAAGCGACCATCCGAGGTGCCGCCGCTGGTGGAGGCTTCGGGGCGATAGCCGGTGACCGCTTCCACGCTGGCGGCGACGGCATCGAGCAACTCGCCCGGCTCGGTGAGGAAGGGCAGGCCCGACAGCGACCAGTCGATGTGCCAGTCCAGGCCATGGCGGTCGAGGATGGCCTCGACCCGGGCCTGCAGGCCTTCCACCGTGGATTCGGTGGAAAAGCGGAAGTTGAACAGCGCCTGCAGCTCGCCCGGCACCACATTGCCGGCGCCGGTGCCGGAATTGAGGTTGGAAATCTGGAAGCTGGTGGGCGGGAAGAAGGCGTTGCCCGCATCCCACTGCTCGCCGGCCAGATCCGCCAGGGCCTGGGCCGCCAGGTGGATGGGGTTGCGTGCCAGATGCGGATAGGCCACGTGGCCCTGCTTGCCGCGCACGGTCAGGCGGCCGTTGAGCGAGCCACGGCGCCCGTTCTTGACCACGTCCCCCAGCAGGCGGGTGCTGGAAGGTTCGCCGACGATGCACCAGTCCAGGCGCTCGCCACGCGCGCGCAGGCGCTCCACCACGGCGCGGGTGCCGTGCAGGGCCGGGCCTTCCTCGTCGCTGGTGATGAGGAAGGCGATGGCGCCACGGTGTTCGGGATGGTCGGCGACGAAGCGCTCCACGGCGATGATCATGCTCGCCAGGCTGCCCTTCATGTCGGCAGCGCCGCGACCGCGCAGCATGCCGTCGGCATCCACATGGGCATTGAAGGGGGCCTGCTGCCAGGCCTCCAGCGGGCCGGTGGGCACCACGTCGGTGTGACCGGCGAAGCACAGTACCGGACCCTCGCCGCCACGCCGCGCCCAGAAGTTGTCCACCTCTTCGATGCGCAGGGGTTCGAGGGCGAAGCCCAGGCGCTCCAGGCGCTGCATCATCAGGGCCTGGCAGCCTTCGTCCAGCGGCGTGACCGAAGCCCGGCCGATCAGGTCGCAGGCGAGTTCCAGGGTGGGGGTGAGGGCGGTGGTCATGGCGGGTCCCGGGAGGCGGCTAGGGTTCAGGGGGAGCGGTATGGTAAAGGAAAACCTATACTGTGGCTTTTGTGGAAAGCCTTCATGACGTTCGATGAACAACGCTTCGGCGGGATCGCCCGGCTCTATGGGCAGGAGGCCGTCGAGCGCCTGGCCGCCAGCCACGTCGCCGTGGTCGGCATCGGCGGGGTGGGTTCCTGGGCCGCCGAGGCCCTGGCCCGCAGCGGCGTCGGTCGCATCAGTCTGTTCGATCTGGACGACGTCTGCGTCAGCAACACCAATCGCCAGGTGCATGCGCTGGAAGGGCAGGTGGGGCGGCCCAAGGTCACGGTGATGGCCGAGCGCATCCAGGCCATCAACCCGGCCTGCGCGGTCAAGGCGGTGGCGGATTTCGTCACCCGCGAGACCATGGCCGACTACATCACCGAAGAACTCGACCTGGTGCTGGACTGCATCGACAGCGTGGCCTCCAAGGCGGCGCTGATCGCCTGGTGCAAGAGACGCAAGATCGCCATCGTCACTACCGGCGGCGCCGGTGGTCAGATCGATCCCACCCAGATCCAGGTGGTCGACCTCAATCGCACCTACAACGATCCCCTGGCCTCGCGGGTGCGCTCGCTACTGCGTCGCGACTACGGCTTCTCGCGCAATCCCAGCCGCCACTACAGCGTGCCCTGCGTCTTTTCCACCGAGCAGCTGCGTTATCCCAAGCCGGACGGCAGCGTCTGCCAGCAGAAGAGTTTCGTCGGCGAAGGCGTCCGCCTGGACTGCGCCGGCGGCTTCGGCGCAGTGATGATGGTCACCGCCACCTTCGGCATGGTCGCCGCGGCCCGGGCCGTGGACAAGCTGATCCAGAAGCCCAGGGGGTAGGGCTTTTCGTCGGTTGGGCGAAGCCCAGCAATCCCCGGTCGAGCCCAACCTACGTTCAGCTATGTAGGGTGGACAACGGCGCAGCCTTGTCCACGCGGGATGGTGCCGGAGGTTGCCGGTGGAAAACGCTGGCGCGGTTTTCCACGCTACGAGGGTTCGAGCGCGGCGGCCCTCACATATCCTGGGGCGTTTCCCGGGCGGGGCGGTCGTCGGCGATGGCGGGGACGTGCAGGCCGGTCTTGGCCAGTTGCTGACCTTCCATCTGCGGCTGGGTGGTCCAGGTGAGGATGTCGTAATAACGGCGCACGTTCTGCACGAATTCCACCGTCTCGCCGCCGCGGGCATAGCCGTAGCGGGTCTTGCTGTACCACTGCTTCTGCGCCAGGCGCGGCAGCATCTTCTTCACGTCCAGCCAGCGATCCGGATCCAGGCCCTGGGATTCGGCCAGCCGGCGCGCGTCGAGGATATGGGCGATGCCGATGTTGTAGGTGGCCAGGGCGAACCAGGTGCGATCCGGTTCGTTGATGCTGTCGGGCAGCTCGTCGCGGATCTGGTCGAAGTACTTGGCGCCGCCGGTGATGCTCTGCTCCGGATCCAGGCGGTTGGCAACGCCCATGGCCTGGGCGGTGTTGTTGGTCAGCATCATCAGGCCGCGCACCCCGGTCTTGGAGGTGGCGTCCGGGGTCCACAGTGACTCCTGGTAGCCCATGGCGGCGAGCAGGCGCCAGTCCAGCTGATGCTTCTGCGCCACCTTGCGGAAGTGCTTCTCGTACTTGGGCAGGCGTTCCTGCAGGTGCTGGGCGAAGGTGTAGGCGCCTACATAGCCGAGCACATCGACGTGACCGTAGTAGCGCTCCTTGAGCTGCTGCAGGGTGCCGTCGCGGCGGACCTTGTCCAGGTAGGCGTTGACCGCGTCGAGCAGGCTGTTGTCTTCCCCGGGTTGCAGGGCCCAGGCCTGGCCCTGGTTGTCGCCCAGGTCGAAGGCCACGCGCACGTTGGGGAAGTACACCTGGTTCATGGCCAGTTCGTTGGAATCCACCAGGGTCAGGTCGATCTGGCCTTCGTCGACCATGCGCAACAGGTCGCTGACCTCCACCTGATCGGATTCGTCGAAGGTGAGTCCCGCTACCTGAGCCTGCAACGCCCTGAGCTGCTGCGCCTGGCTGCTGCCCTTGAGCACCAGGATGCGCTTGCCGACCAGGTCCTTGGGCGTGCTGGGCCGGACGGTACCGTTGCGGTAGATGACCTGGGGCACCACGTCCAGATAGCTGCGGGAAAATTTCAGATTCTGGCGATTGACCGAGGGCGTGAGGCCGGCCGCGGCGATCACCGGGCCGTCCGGCGCGGTCAGGCGATTGAAGAGGTCGTCGAGGTTGTCGGCGGTGCTGATTTCCAGGCGCACCTTGAGGGATTCGGCGAAGCCCTTGACCAGTTCGTATTCGAAACCGGTCTCGCCGTTGCGGTCCTGGAAGTAGGTCGCCGGACTGTTGCGCGTCACCACGCGCAGCACACCCGCCTGCTGCACCTGCTCCAGCGCGGCCGGCTTGGGCGGCGCAGGCACGTCGGCCTCCCCGCAGCTCATGAGCAAGGCGAGGAAGGGCAGGGTAAGCCAGGCGAATCGCTTGAAGGCTCTATTCAAATGGGCTAGCTCGGCCATACGGCATCAAAACGGCACTGGCGCCTTGCTGACGCGCCTCATCGGTCGGCCCCTCCGGGCACTCGTTATGGTCGGGACGCTCCGCGCCACCGGTCCGGCCAAAGGCTCTATCCTGAGCCCAATGGGAAGCCGCGTCCATGGGGCGCGGCAGGCCGTAACGGCGGGCAGTATACGCGAGAAGTGGCCAAGCGCCCATTTTATACATACAGGGGTGGTGGTAAGGCTGCATGAACCCCCGTCGCCGGAAGGTGTCCCCGGCGCGCCTTTAGGCTAGAATGCACGGCCCCAAAGTGACTTGGCCCCGAGGCTGTCCCCGATGCTGATCCTGCGCGGCGCTCCCGCTCTTTCTTCGTTCCGTCACGGCAAACTTCTCGACCAGCTGACTCGCCTGGTTCCCGGTGTCTCCGGGCTCTATGCCGAGTTCGTTCATTTCGCCGAAGTCGCCGGCACCCTGAGCGCGGAGGAAGAGGGCATCCTCGGCCGACTGCTGCAATACGGCCCCAGCGTCCCCCAGCAGGAACCCAGCGGCGCGCTGTTCCTCATCGTGCCCCGCCTGGGCACCATCTCGCCCTGGTCGAGCAAGGCCACCGACATCGCCCACAACTGTGGCCTGGCGCAGATCGAGCGCCTGGAGCGCGGCGTGGCCTACTACGTCGCCGGCGAACTGGACGCCGCTGCCCACGGGCAGCTGGCCGCGGCCCTGCATGACCGCATGACCCAGCGCGTGCTGCCGACCCTGGACGCCGCCGCCGACATCTTCAGCCATGCCACGCCCAGGCCGCTCACCGCGGTGGACGTGCTCGGCGGCGGTCACGCTGCCCTGGAGCAGGCCAATCTCGAGCTGGGCCTGGCCCTGGCCGATGACGAGATCGACTACCTGGTCAAGAGCTTCACCGCCCTGGGGCGCAACCCCCATGACATCGAACTCATGATGTTCGCCCAGGCCAACTCCGAGCACTGCCGGCACAAGATCTTCAATGCCAGCTGGGACCTCGACGGCGAGAGCCAGGAGAAGTCGCTGTTCGGCATGATCAAGAACACCTACGAGATGAATCGCGCCGGCGTGCTGTCCGCCTACAAGGACAACGCCGCGGTCATGGAAGGCTTCACCGCCGGGCGCTTCTACCCCGACGCCGCGTCCCGCGAATACGGGGCGCACAGCCAGCCCGTGCACATCCTGATGAAGGTGGAGACCCACAACCACCCGACCGCCATCGCCCCCTTCCCCGGCGCCTCCACCGGTTCCGGTGGCGAGATCCGCGACGAAGGCGCCACCGGCCGCGGCTCCAAGCCCAAGGCGGGTCTGACCGGCTTCACCGTCTCCAACCTGAACATCCCCGGTTTCGCGCAGCCCTGGGAGCAGCCCTACGGCAAGCCCGAGCGCATCGTCACCCCGCTGGACATCATGATCGAGGGCCCGCTGGGTGGGGCCGCCTTCAACAACGAATTCGGTCGTCCGGCCCTGGCCGGCTACTTCCGCACCTTCGAGCAGCAGGTCGAGACCCCCCGCGGTCCCGAGGTGCGCGGCTATCACAAGCCGATCATGCTCGCCGGCGGCCTGGGCAACATCCGCGCCGACCACGTGCAGAAGGGCGACATCTCGGTGGGCGGCAAGCTCATCGTGCTCGGTGGTCCGGCCATGCTGATCGGCCTGGGCGGCGGCGCGGCCTCGTCCATGTCCACCGGCGCCAGCTCTGCCGACCTGGATTTCGCCTCGGTGCAGCGCGAGAACCCGGAAATGGAGCGCCGCTGCCAGGAGGTCATCGACCGCTGCTGGCAGCTGGGTGAAAACAATCCCATCACCTTCATCCACGACGTGGGTGCGGGCGGCCTGTCCAACGCCTTCCCCGAGCTGGTCAACGATGCCGGTCGCGGCGGTCGTTTCGAATTGCGCAACGTGCCCAACGACGAGCCGGGCATGAGTCCGCTGGAGATCTGGTGCAACGAGTCCCAGGAGCGCTACGTGCTCTCCGTGGACGCCGAGAACTTCGAGACCTTCAAGGCCATCTGCGAACGCGAGCGCTGCCCCTTCGCCGTGGTCGGCGAAGCCACCGAGGAGCGCCAGCTGACCGTGGCCGACAGCCACTTCGGCAACAACGCCGTGGACATGCCGCTGGACGTGCTGCTCGGCAAGCCGCCGCGCATGCACCGCAGCGCCACCCGGGAAGCCGAGCTGGGCGACGCCTTCGACGGCGCCGGCCTGGACCTGACCGAGTCGGTGGAGCGCGTCCTGCGCCACCCGGCGGTGGCCAGCAAGAGCTTCCTGATCACCATCGGCGACCGCACCATCACCGGCCTGGTCGCCCGCGACCAGATGGTCGGCCCCTGGCAGGTGCCGGTGGCCGACTGCGCCGTGACCGCCACCAGCTTCGACGTCCACACCGGCGAAGCCATGGCCATGGGCGAGCGCACCCCGCTGGCGCTGCTCGACGCGCCTGCTTCCGGCCGCATGGCCATCGGCGAGACCATCACCAACCTGGCCGCCGCGCGCATCGAGAAGCTCGGCGACATCAAGCTGTCCGCCAACTGGATGGCCGCTGCTGGCCACCCCGGCGAAGACGCGCGTCTCTATGAAACCGTCAAGGCGGTGGGCATGGAGCTGTGCCCGCAGCTGGGCATCACCATCCCGGTCGGCAAGGACTCCATGTCCATGAAGACCCGCTGGCAGGACGGTGGCGAAGACAAGAGCGTCACCGCGCCGCTGTCGCTGGTGATCACCGGCTTCGCCCCGGTGCAGGACATCCGTCGCACCCTGACCCCCCAGCTGCGCCTGGACAAGGGCCAGACCGACCTGATCCTCATCGATCTGGGTCGCGGCCAGAATCGCCTGGGCGGCTCCATCCTCGCCCAGACCCATGGCAAGCTCGGCCAGCAGGCCCCCGACGTCGACGAAGCCGAAGACCTCAAGGCCTTCTTCGCGGTGATCCAGGGGCTCAACCAGGACGGCCTGCTGCTGGCCTACCACGACCGTTCCGACGGTGGCCTCATCACCACGGTGGTGGAAATGGCCTTCGCCGGTCACTGCGGCCTGGCCCTGCGCCTGGACGCGCTGGCCGCCGACCGTGACGAACTGACCCGCGCGCTGTTCGCCGAGGAGCTGGGCGCCGTCATCCAGGTGCCCCAGGACTTCACCCACGAGGTGCTGGCCCAGTTCAGCGCGGCCGGTCTGGAAGACTGCGTGGCGGTGATCGGCAACCCGGTCAACGGCTACGAGATCAACATCCACTACCACGACGAGCACCTCTACCGGGCCGAGCGGCGCATGCTGCAGCGCGTCTGGAGCGAGACCAGCTTCCAGATCCAGCGCCTGCGCGACAACGCCGAGTGCGCCCAGCAGGAATTCGATGCCCTGCTGGAAGAGGATCATCCGGGTCTGTCGGCCAAGCTGGCCTACGACCCCAACGAAGACATCTGCGCCCCCTACATCAAGAAGGGCGTGCGGCCGCAGGTCGCCATCCTGCGCGAGCAGGGCGTCAACGGCCAGGTGGAGATGGGCGCGGCCTTCGATCGCGCCGGTTTCGCCGCCATCGACGTGCACATGAGCGACATCCTCTCCGGTCGCATCGACCTGGCGGATTTCAAGGGCGTGGTCGCCTGTGGCGGCTTCTCCTATGGCGATGTCCTCGGCGCTGGCGGTGGCTGGGCCAAGTCCATCCTGTTCAATGCCCGTGCCCGTGACGGCTTCCAGCAGTTCTTCGAGCGCACCGACACCTTTACCCTGGGCGTGTGCAATGGCTGCCAGATGGTCGCCAACCTGCGCGAGCTGGTGCCTGGCAGCGAATTCTGGCCGCGCTTCGTGCGCAACCGCTCCGAGCAGTTCGAGGCGCGGGTGTCCATGGTCCAGGTGCAGGATTCGCCCTCGCTGTTCCTCGCCGGCATGGCCGGGTCGCGGCTGCCCATCGCCATCGCCCACGGCGAAGGCTTCGCCGAGTATCCGGACCAGCAGGCGCTGGTCGCCGCTGACGTCTCCGGCACCGTGGCGCTGCGCTATGTCGATGGCCACAGCAAGGTCACCGAGACCTATCCGGCCAACCCCAACGGCTCGCCGCTGGGCATCACCGGTCTGTCCAGCCAGGACGGTCGTGTGCTGCTGATGATGCCGCACCCCGAGCGCTGCTTCCGGGCCGTGCAGAACTCCTGGATTCCCGCCGACTGGCAGGGCGAGGACGGCGGCTGGATGCGCCTGTTCCGCAATGCGCGGGTCTGGGTGGACTGAGGGTTCGGCGTCTGGCCAGGCGTGCTCGACCTGCGGTCGGGTGAACCTGGCTCATAGGCTCTCTTCCAAACCGACGGCGAGCCACCCGGCATCCGCCGCTGCGCTCTTACCCCCTCTCCCTCAGGGAGAGTGCTGGGGTGAAGGCCACCCAGCCGGAGAGCGTCACCATGCTCAAACTCTGCTTCTACGTCCCCGACTCCCACCTGGAAGCCGTCAAGCAGGCGATCTTCGCCGTGGGCGGCGGTCGCATCGGTCTGTACGACAGCTGTTGTTGGCAGGTCCAGGGCGTCGGCCAGTTCCGCCCGTTGCCGGGCAGCCAGCCGCACCTGGGCGAGCAGGGCAATCTCGAACAGGTCGCCGAATGGCGGGTGGAACTGGTGCTGGCCGACGAGTCGATCGCCCGCCAGGCTGTAGCGGCGCTTAAGAGGGCTCACCCCTATGAGACGCCCGCCTATGACGTGGTGCAGGTGCTGGATTTCTAGGGTTCAGGGATAACCCAGAACCGTCTTGATCCGCGGCAACTCCCGCTCGACCCAGCGCGGATCCACCGCGCCCCAGTCGCGGATCTCGTAGCCGCCGGCATTGTTGCGGGCGCCTTCGCCCTGCACGAACTGGCAGTCGATATCCAGATCGGCCAGCGCCAGCAGGGTGTCCTGGGCCGTGCGCCTTGGCATGCCGGTGGCGGTCATCAGGGCCGGCACGCTGGTGGCGGTGCCGCTGGCCACCAGCCAGGCCACATAGAGGCGGCGATAGAAGCTGGTCTTGGTCTTGCTCACGTCCATGAGAGTCGTCCTGGGTAATAAAAAGCCCACCGCGGGGGTGGGCTTCAGGGGCATTAGAGGGTGGCGATGCGCTGCCGCTGGTCCACCAGCTTGGCCAGGGCCTGTTCGGCCTCGGCCAGTTTGGCGCGCTCCTTCTCCAGCACCTCGGCCGGGGCCTTGGCAATGAAGCCTTCATTGGCCAGCTTGCCGCCGACACGCTTGACCTCGCCTTCCAGGCGGCCGATCTCCTTGTCCAGGCGCGTAAGCTCCGCGTCCTTGTCGATCAGGCCGGCCATGGGCACCAGCATTTCCATCTCGCCCACCAGGGTGGTGGCGGACATCGGCGCTTCCTCGCCGGCGGCCAATAAGCGGACCGATTCCAGCTTGGCCAGCTTGTTCAGCAGCGGCTCGAAGTCGGCCAGGCGGCGCTGGTCCTCGGCACTGGCGTTGGCGACGATGATGTCGATGCGCTTGGCCATGGAGATCTTCATCTCGCCACGGATCTGCCGTACGCCCAGCATCAGCGCCTTGACCCACTCGATGTCGCCTTCGGCGGCGGCATCGATGCGCGCCTCGTTGGCCACCGGCCAGGGTTGCAGCATCAGGGTCTCGCCCTGGACACCGGCCGGCGCCTTGAGGCGCTGCCAGATTTCCTCGGTGATGAAGGGCATGAAGGGATGCGCCAGACGCAGCACCACTTCCAGTACCCGCGCCAGGGTACGACGGGTGCCGCGCTGGCGCTCGATGGAGGCGTTCTCGTCCCACAGCACCGGCTTGACCAGTTCCAGGTACCAGGCGCAGTACTCGTCCCAGACGAATTCGTAGAGTGCCTGGGTGGCCAGGTCGAAACGGAAGGCGTCGAGCTGACGGGTCACCTCGGCCTCGGTGCGTTGCAGCTGGGAGATGATCCAACGATCCACCGAGGACAGCTCGACCGGTTCGTCGTTGACGCCGGTGTCCTGGCCCTCGACGTTCTCCATGACGAAGTTCGCTGCGTTCCACAGCTTGTTGCAGAAGTTGCGGTAGCCCTCGACGCGACCCATGTCGAACTTGACGTCGCGGCCGGTGGTGGCCAGGGAGCAGAAGGTGAATCTCAGGGCGTCGGTGCCGTAGCTGGCGATGCCGTCCGGGAATTCGGCGCGGGTCTGCTTGGCGATCTTCTCCGCCAGTTTGGGTTGCATCAGGCCGCTGGTACGCTTCTCCAGCAGGGTGTCCAGGTCGATGCCGTCGACGATGTCCAGCGGGTCGAGCACGTTGCCCTTGGACTTGGACATCTTCTGGCCCTGGCCATCGCGCACCAGGCCATGGACGTAGACGGTCTTGAACGGGATCTGCCCGGTCAGGTGGGTGGACAGCATGATCATCCGGGCGACCCAGAAGAAGATGATGTCGAAGCCGGTGACCAGCACATCGGTGGGGTGGAAGGTCTTCAGTGCCTCGGTCTGCTCGGGCCAGCCGAGGGTGGAGAAGGTCCACAGGCCGGAGCTGAACCAGGTGTCCAGGACGTCATCGTCCTGGCGCAGGGCGATGTCACCCAGGTTGTGCTTGGCGCGTACCTCGGCCTCGTCGCGACCGACGTAGACGTTGCCGGCCTGGTCGTACCAGGCGGGAATGCGGTGGCCCCACCAGAGCTGGCGGCTGATGCACCAGTCCTGGATGTCGCGCATCCAGCTGAAGTACATGTTCTCGTACTGCTTGGGCACGAATTGCACCTCGCCGCTCTCGACCACGGCGATGGCCTTCTCGGCCAGGGGCTTGGTGGAAACGTACCACTGGTCGGTCAGCCAGGGCTCGATCACGGTGCCGGAGCGGTCGCCCTTGGGCACCTTGAGGGCGTGATCGTCGATCTTTTCCAGGCGGCCGGCGGCCTCCAAGTCGGCGACGATGCGCTTGCGCGCCTCGAAGCGGTCCAGCCCGGCGTAGGCGGCGGGGAGGGTGGCGTCGAACATGCCGTTGACGCTGCCGTCGAGGTTGAACACCTGGGCGCCGGGGAGGACGGCCGCGTCGGCGTCGAAGATGTTGATCAGCGGCAGGTTGTGTCGCTTGCCGACTTCATAGTCGTTGAAGTCGTGGGCCGGAGTGATCTTGACGCAGCCGGTGCCGAATTCGGGGTCGCAATAGTCGTCGCCGACGATGGGGATGCGCCGGCCCACCAGGGGCAGCTCGACGTACTGGCCGATCAGGTCCTTGTAGCGCGGATCTTCCGGGTGCACGGCCACGGCGGCGTCGCCCAGCAGGGTTTCGGGGCGGGTGGTGGCGACCACCAGATGGTCCATGCCCTCGGCGGTGCGGGCGCCATCGGCCAGCGGATAGCGCAGGTGCCAGAGGTGACCCTTCTCGTCATGGCTTTCCACTTCCAGGTCGGAAATGGCGGTGTGCAGCTTGGTATCCCAGTTGACCAGACGCTTGCCGCGATAGATCAGGCCGTCCTCGTGCAGGCGCACGAAGGCTTCCTTGACCGCCTCGGAGAGGCCCTCGTCCATGGTGAAGCGCTCGCGCGACCAGTCCACCGAGGAGCCCAGGCGGCGGATCTGCCGGCTGATGTTGCCCCCGGATTCGTTCTTCCATTCCCAGACCTTCTCCAGGAATTTCTCCCGGCCAAGATCATGGCGCGACAGGCCCTCGGCGCCGATGCGGCGTTCCACCAGCATCTGGGTGGCGATGCCGGCGTGGTCCGTGCCCGGCTGCCAGAGGGTGTTGCGACCCTGCATGCGGCGGAAGCGGATCAGGGCGTCCATGATGGCGTTGTTGAAGCCATGACCCATGTGCAGGCTGCCGGTCACGTTCGGCGGCGGGATCATGATGGTGTACGGCTCGCCCGACCCCTGGGGCGCGAAATGGCCCTGGCGTTCCCAGGTCTGGTACCAGGAGGTTTCGATGGCGTGCGGCTGGTAGGTCTTGTCCATGGAGGGGGCTTTTGTCGCTGGAAGAGGAAAGCCTCCGAGTATAGCGACTCCGGCCCGCCGACGGCAGGGCGCCTTGGCGCCCCGCGCTCAGGGACGCTGCAGCAGTTCTTCCAGGCGCCGCTGGAGACGGCGCTGCAATTCGGCTTCCAGGCGCGGCAACTGCTCGTCGAGCAGCTCCTGAAGAATGGCCGGTGCTTCCTGGCGCAGGCGCACCTGGGCCAGGTCTTCGTGCGGCGCGCTGGGCGTCGCCTCTTCGATCACGTCCGGCACGATCTGGTCGAGCAGCGGCGGAATGGCCTTGAGGCGCTCGGCGCTGGGGGCGATGACATCGGAGAGGATGGGGATGCCATCGGCACTGCTCGGATGGACCGCGTTGCGGCTCTTGTCGAGTACCTGGCGGATGGCTTCGAGGTCTTGCAGGACGTGCGCGGGAGGCTTGGTGCTGGTCATGAAATCAGACACGTGACAGCTGATGGTCCTGTAGAGCATAGCCAAGCTTGCGGTAGAAGCGAAAACCTTCGCGCATCGCCTGGCGCACTTCGGGGGCTTCGACAACCACTTCGGCGATCCGGGCGAAACCCGCATGGCAGGGCGGCGGCGCCAGGCTGAGGTTGATCAGCAGCTCACCCGTCTGCTCGGCGGGCGTGGCCAGGCCGAGCACTACCGGGCTGTCGCTGGATGTTTCCGCAAGATCGTGGGGAACGAAGCTGTCCGGGCGGAAGGCCCACAGCTGGTCATCCAGGCGCTGGCGCTGTTCGGCGTCGGCACAGTGCACATAGACCGGCATGCCCTGCTTCCAGGCCTTGTCCACCAGGCGACAGGCGAAGGCCAGCCGCGCCGCGTGATCGGTGGAAGGCAGAACATAGAAGTCGACACGGGTCATGGCGGATCACGAAGAAGGGGAGGGAAACGGCAAGGGCGCGCCGCCCGGGGGGGGGGGGGGGGATAGGGGGGTTGGCGGGTGTGAAA
>NZ_JASCON010000065.1:0-30374 GCF_029959585.1 Pseudomonas sp. PS02302 | reverse complement strand
GGGGGTTGGGGGCCGGGGGGGGCCCCGCCCGCCGCGGGCGCCGGGCACAACCGCCTCAGCCCGCGCGTTGCTGCGCGATCACGTCCATCAGGCGCTCGGCGATGCGGGTGTCGTAGGCCGCATCGATCTCGCGGATGCAGGTCGGGCTGGTGACGTTGATCTCGGTCAGGTGCTCGCCGATCACGTCCAGACCGACGAAGAGCAGGCCGCGCTTGCGCAATTCCGGACCCACCGTCGCGGCGATCTCGCGATCCCGTGCCGACAGCGGCTGGGCGACGCCGCGGCCACCGGCGGCCAGGTTGCCGCGGGTCTCGCCCTGGGCCGGAATGCGCGCCAGGCAATAGTCCACGGGTTCGCCGTCGATCATCAGGATGCGCTTGTCGCCGTCCTTGATGCCGGGCAGATAGCGCTGGGCGATGATTTGCTGGGTACCGTGGGCGGTCAGGGTCTCGAGGATCACCGAGAGATTCGGGTCGCCGTCGCGATGACGGAACACCGAGCTGCCCCCCATGCCGTCCAGCGGCTTGAGAATGACGTCGCCGTGGGTGCGGGCGAATTCGCGGATGATGTCGGCGCGGCGGCTGACCAGGGTCGGCGGCGCCAGCTCGGGGAACAGGGTGGCGAAGAACTTCTCGTTGCAGTCGCGCAGACTGGCGGGACGGTTGACCACCAGGGTGCCGCCACGCTCGGCCTGCTCCAGCAGGTAGGTGGCATAGACGAATTCGTTGTCGAAGGGCGGATCCTTGCGCATCAGGATCACGTCCAGCTCGCGCAGCGGCAGGTCGACGTCTTCGCCAAAGGCGAACCAGCGCTCCGGATCCTGGAACACGTCCAGCTGCCGACCGCGACCGCGGGCCTCGCCATCGACCTGGTACAGGTCCTGCATCTCGAAATAGTGCAGGGTCCAGCCGCGCGCCTTGGCCGCCCACAGCATGGCCATGGAGCTGTCCTTCTTATAGGAGATGCGTTCGATGGGATCCATGACGATCCCCAGACGGATACTCATTGACGCTAGACCTCGGTTCTACGTGGGCAAGGCGTCAGAATAGCCCTTCGATCCCCTTTAGTGCCAATGCTTGCACGATCGTCGTGGTGGGCGGGCCGGTGGTCCGTCACCAGGGGATCTGCGTGGTACGTCACGGTATTGTGTGCTACAAAGAGGCGCCGCCAAAGTGCCCGGATCGACATCATTCACGTTGCATCGACGATGAGCTGGTAGCTTGAACATGGAACAGTATTCGGAAGGGCTGAAGGTCATGGTGATCGACGACTCGAAGACGATTCGTCGGACCGCCGAGACCTTGCTCAAGAAAGTTGGCTGCGAAGTCATCACTGCCATCGATGGATTCGATGCGCTCGCCAAGATCGCCGATAGTCATCCCCATATCATCTTCGTGGACATCATGATGCCGCGCCTGGATGGCTATCAGACCTGCGCGCTGATCAAGAACAACAGCGCCTTCCGCGCGACGCCCGTCATCATGCTCTCCTCCCGTGACGGACTCTTCGACAAGGCCAAGGGCCGCATCGTCGGCTCTGACCAGTACCTCACCAAACCTTTCAGCAAAGAAGAGCTGATCGGGGCGATCAAGACCCACGTCCCCAGTTTCACTCCGCTCGAACAAGCGTCCTGAGTGTCCTGAGGCGGGCGATTCTATCTAGTAGGAAATTTTCATGGCTCGAATTCTGATCGTCGACGACTCTCCCACCGAGATGTACAAGCTCACCGCCATGCTGGAAAAGCATGGTCATCAGGTGCTCAAGGCCGAGAACGGTGCCGACGGCGTCGCCCTGGCGCGCCAGGAAAAGCCGGACGCGGTCCTGATGGATATCGTCATGCCCGGCCTCAACGGCTTCCAGGCGACCCGGCAGCTGACCAAGGATGCCGAGACCAGCCACATTCCGGTGGTCATCGTCACCACCAAGGACCAGGAAACCGACAAGGTCTGGGGCAAGCGCCAGGGCGCCAAGGACTACCTCACCAAGCCCATCGACGAAGACACCCTGTTGCGCACCCTGGCGGGTGTCCTGCAAGGCTGAGGTCTTTCGTCCGTTTCTCGCGGCAGCGCCCCACTGGGCAGGGAATCCTATGAGCGACGCCACCACGCCCTACGAGCTCTTGCGCCTGATCGATCTGCGCTGCCGCGAACGGGCAGCCGGTCTGCCGGCGCAACAGGAAAACCAGCGCAGCTGGAGCGGCATCGGCTTTCGCCTGGGTGAATTGCGTTTCGTGATTCCCATGGGCGAGGTCAGCGAGATCCTGCCGGAGCCGCGCTTCACCGCGCTGCCGGGTGTAAAACCGTGGCTCAAGGGTGTGGCCAACGTGCGCGGTCGCCTGCTGCCGATCGCCGACCTGGGGCAATTCCTCGGCGTGAAGGTCCAGGCCCTGCGCAAACAGCGGCGCATCCTGATCGTCGACCACGGCGACCTCTTCGTCGGATTGGCGGTTGACGAAGTTCTGGGTATGCAGCATTTCGACATCGAGGCCTATCGCGAACACGCCGACAGCGTGCCGTCAGGCCTGCACTTCTTTCTGGAAGGTGTTTTCCAACGCGACGTGCCCTGGCTGGTCTGCAGCCCGCGCGCCTTGGTTGAGCATCCCGAATTCATGGACGTCGCGGCCTAGGTCGCCAGACGTCCGGACGCTGCAAGGCGGATCGGGGTCGGGATGGCAGGAGCCGTCGCCGACGGGTGGGGGTAGGGCACCGAACACCGGCTTCAAGCGAACCGGGTTGGCGTCCGACAAGGATAGAACTAAAGGAACCAAGGTCCAGGCGGGGGCCGCTGATGAACAAACTCAATACCGGGAAACTCAACGCGTGGGTCGCGGGCATGTTCGTGGTGCTGATCGTCGCGATCGTGCTGCTGTTCGCCAACTTCGCGTACCTGGGCACCCAGACCAACTACGACAACCAGTACCAGGGCCAGGCCACCGAGCTGCGTATTCTCTCGCAGCAGCTGGCCAAGAGCGCCAGTGAGGCCGCCACCGGCAAGGCCGAGGCCTTCAAGGACCTGCGCCAGGCCCGTGCCGAGTTCGAACGCCGCCTGAACATCCTGCGCAGCGGTGATCCGCAGACCGGCCTGCCGCCTTCGCCGGCGATCCTCGGTCCGCGCCTGGATACCCTGGAGTCCCAATGGGAGAACCAGCGCAAGCAGGTCGACAGCATGCTTGGCAGCGAGCAGACCGTGCTCTCCCTGCACCAGCTGTCCGGCGCCCTGGCCGATACCATTCCCCAGCTGCAGGTCGAGAACGAAGAGATCGTCGACATCCTGATCGAGCGCGGCGCGCCCGCCAGTCAGGTGGTGGTGGCCCAGCGTCAGGCGCTGCTCGCCGAGCGGATCCTCGGCGCCATCAACAAGATCCTCACCGGCGACGAAGCCGCCGTACAGGCCGCCGACAGCTTTGGCCGCGACGCCAGCCTGTTCGGCCGCGTGCTCAAGGCCATGCGTGAAGGCAACGCCTCCATGGGCATCGCCAAGATCACCGATCCCGAGGCGGTCAGTCGCCTCAACGAAGCCAACAAGCTGTTCGAATTCGTTTCCGGCAACGTCGACGAGATCCTTGCCACCTCGCCCGAGCTGCTGCAGATCCGCTCCGCCGTGGGCCTGATCTACCGCGGCTCCCAGGCGCTGCTCGGTTCCGCCTCCGACCTCAGCGGCAGTTACGCCTCGCTGGCCCAGAGCCGCAAGATCAACACCGTGGGCAGCTACCTGCTGGTGTTCATCGCCCTCGGCGCCATTCTCTGCATCGGCTATATCCTGGTGCGCGACACCCGCCGCCGCCTGGCCGAGACCGACGAAAAGAACCAGCGCAACCAGACCGCCATTCTGCGCCTGCTGGACGAGATCGCCGACCTGGCCGACGGTGACCTGACCGTGCAGGCCACGGTGACCGAAGACTTCACCGGCGCCATCGCCGACTCCATCAACTACTCCATCGACCAGCTGCGCGAACTGGTGGAAACCATCAACCAGACCGCCGTCCAGGTGGCCGCCGCGGCCCAGGAGTCCCAGGACACCGCCACGGTGCTGGCCGAGGCCTCGGAACACCAGGCCCAGGAAATCGCCGGGGCTTCCGCGGCGATCAACGAGATGGCCGTGTCCATCGATCAGGTATCCACCAACGCCTCCGAATCCACCGCGGTGGCGGAGCGCTCCGTGGCCATCGCCAACAAGGGCAACCAGGTGGTGCACAACACCATCATCGGCATGGACAGCATTCGCGAGCAGATCCAGGACACCGCCAAGCGGATCAAGCGCCTGGGCGAATCGTCCCAGGAGATCGGCGACATCGTCGGCCTGATCAACGACATCGCCGACCAGACCAACATCCTGGCCCTGAACGCCGCCATCCAGGCCTCCATGGCCGGTGATGCCGGCCGCGGCTTCGCGGTGGTCGCCGACGAGGTCCAGCGCCTCGCCGAGCGTTCCTCGGGCGCCACCAAGCAGATCGAGGCCCTGGTCAAGGCGATCCAGACCGACACCAACGAAGCGGTCATCTCCATGGAGCAGACCACCTCGGAAGTGGTGCGCGGGGCCGCCCTGGCCCAGGATGCCGGTGTGGCCCTGGAGGAGATCGAGAAGGTTTCCCAGAGCCTGGCCGGGCTGATCCAGAACATCTCCAACGCCGCGCGCCAGCAGTCCTCGTCCGCCAGCCACATCTCCAGCACCATGAACGTGATTCAGGAGATCACCTCGCAGACCTCGACCGGTACCACCGCCACCGCGCGCAGCATCGGCGAGCTGGCCAAGCTGGCCAGCGAGATGCGGCGTTCGGTCTCGGGCTTCAATCTGCCGAACGAGCAGCCGCTGGGCTGAACACAGCGGCCACATCGCCGTGTGGCGAGGGGGAGACGGGGTGGGGGAGTCGAGTTGGGCGTTGCGCCGTGCTCCCGAGCTGCCGGATGCGGACTTCGAGCGTTGGCGACAGTTGCTGGAAACCCGCGCCGGCATGGTGCTGGAAGACCGCCAGCGCAGCTTTCTGCAGATCCAGCTGGCCGCGCGCATGCGCGAACTGGCGATCGCCGACTACGACAGCTACTACCAGGTCGTCTGTGCGGGCATCGGCGGGCGCATCGAATGGGTTCGGCTGCTCGACCGACTGACCATCCAGGCCACCCGCTTCTTTCGTCATCCGCCGTCCTTCGCGCTGCTGGAAACCTATGTGAACGAGTTCGCCAAGACCGCCGAGGGCGACAGCCTGACCCTCTGGAGTCTGGGGTGTGCCAGTGGCGAGGAAGCCTTTTCGATGGCCATCAGCACCGCCGAAGTGCTCACGCGGCAGCCGCGTCCGCTGACGTTCGCCCTGACCGGTACCGACATCAGTAGCGAAGCCCTGCGCCAGGCGCGGCAGGGCACCTACAGCCTGCAGCGACTGGCCGGGGTGCCGCCCGCCCCGCGCGAGCGGTATTTTCGTCCGCGCAGCGATGGCAACTTCGAGGTTGTCGCCGGGTTGATGGAGCGACTGTGCTTTGCCCGGCTCAATGTGCTGGAACTGGGCCAGGCCCCCTTGCAGGGGCTCAACGTCATTTTTTGTCAGAACTTGCTGATTTATTTCCGCCGCTGGCTGCGTCGAGACCTGCTCAACCAGCTGGTCCAGCGGCTTGCACCGGGTGGGCTCTTGGTCCTGGGTGTCGGTGAGGTGAGCAATTGGAGCCACCCGCAACTGATACCCGTCGATCATCCCGAAGTCCTGGCGTTCACCCGCCAGCTGGACCACCCGGCATGACAGGAGCCGAGATGATCGATCGACACGACTACGTAGCCCTCGAGTGGGTCAAGGGAGAGATCGCCGAAACCTTGCAGCAGGCCCGCAAGGCGCTCGAGGCGTTCGTCGACAACCCGCACGACCGTAGCCGCCTGGGTTTCTGTCGGACCTATGTGCATCAGGTCTACGGCACCTTGCAGATGGTGGAGTTCTACGGCGCCGCGCTGCTCGCCGAAGAGATGGAGCTGTTGCTGCAGGCCCTCCATGAAGAGCGGGTGAACAGCTCCGACGAGGCGCTGGAAGTGCTGATGCAGGCCATCCTGCAGGTACCGCCCTATCTGGATCGGGTCCTTGAAGCCCGCCGCGATCTGCCTCTGGCCATCCTGCCGCTGCTCAACGACCTGCGTTCGGCGCGCGGCGAGAAGCTGCTCTCCGAGACCAGCCTGTTCTCGCCGGATCTCTCCGCCACGCCGCTGTCGCTGAGCGACGCCGAACTGGCCGACCGCGCCGCGCCGGACTGGCTGCCGCGCCTGCGCAAGTTGCGCCAGGCGCTGCAGGGCGCCCAGGTCGGGCTGTTCCGCGACCGCGATGTCCAGCTGCACCTGGATTACCTGCTGCGGGTCTTCGAGCGCCTGGACCAGCTCTGTGCCGGTTCGCCCTTTGGCGCGCTCTGGCCGGTGGCGGCGGGCCTCACCGAATTGCTGCAGGCCGGCGAGCTGGACAACAGCAGTTCGATCCGCGGCCTGTTGCGGCAACTGGATCGCGAACTCAAGCGACTCATCAGCGACGGGGTGA
Source organism: Pseudomonas sp. PS02302 (assembly GCF_029959585.1). Taxonomy (NCBI): domain Bacteria; kingdom Pseudomonadati; phylum Pseudomonadota; class Gammaproteobacteria; order Pseudomonadales; family Pseudomonadaceae; genus Pseudomonas; species Pseudomonas sp. PS02302. Next base: position 23,872 of record NZ_JASCON010000065.1, on the reverse strand, counting down.
CCACCCTGAACCAGCCGGCGCCGGCCGATCTGCTGAAGAATCTGCTGTTCTACCTGGCCAAGGCGCCGGTGCAGAGTCCGCGCATCGCCGCGCTCAAGGCGCACTATCGCCTCGACGAGGCCCTGCCGGATGCCGAGCTGGTGGGCTTCGAGCGCTCGCGCATCGTTGGTCCGGATCGCGAAGCCATGCGCTCGGTGGTGACCGCGCTGTGCGAAGAGTTGGTGCAGATCAAGGACAGCCTGGACCTGTTCGTGCGCAGCGATCGCCAGCAGCCCGCCAGCCTGCGCGGGCTGCTGGCGCCGCTCAAGCAGATCGCCGATACCCTGGCGGTGCTGGGCTTCGGTCAGCCGCGCAAGGTGGTGCTCGAGCAGCACGAAGCCGTCGCCGAACTGGCCGATGGCGTGCGCGAGGCCAGCGACGCCGCCTTGATGGATATCGCCGGGGCGCTGCTCTACGTCGAAGCCACCCTGGCCGGCATGGTCAGCGGCAACGAGGTGGGTGATGCCGAAGAGAGCCGCTTGCCCACCACCGATATCGATCAGTTGCATCGGGTAGTGGTGCGCGAGGCGCGCAATGGCCTGGAGCAATCCAAGGACGCCATCATCGAGTTCATCGCCTCCCAGTGGAACCATGTCCACCTGGAGTCGGTGCCCCTGTTGCTGACCCAGGTCCGCGGCGGCCTGGCGATGATCCCGCTGGAGCGGGCTGCGGCCCAGGTGCAGGCGGCCAACGACTATATCTGCCAGCAGCTGCTGGGCAAGCAGGCCGTGCCGGACTGGCAGAGCCTGGACACCCTGGCCGACGCCATCACCAGCGTCGAGTACTACCTGGAGCGCCTGGCGGAAGATCCCTCCACGCCCCACGACATGATCCTCGACATCGCCGACGAGAGTCTCATCGCCCTCGGTTATCCGCCCAGGGCGGCTGGCGACGGCGAGGCGGCGGCAGCGCCCCTGTCCTCCGGCGAGGTCGCGCCGCCGGCCCTGGATCTGCCGGAAGACCAGCCCCTGGTTGCGGAACCGGTGGCCGAAGAGGCGCTGGAACTCACCGCGCTGCCGGTCGAGGAGCCTGTAGACGCCGGCGAAGCTTCGCCGGCCGAGTTCGAGTCAATCGCAGCGGAAGCGCCGCTGACCGCCGATCTTCTGGAGGCAGACGCGGCGGCCGAGGGGGCGGATGACGAGCCGCTCGGCGAGACCGCGCCCGCGCATGACGAACCCGAGGCGCTGCTGGCCGACAGCGAGGCGGACAGCCTGTCGCTGGCGACCGCCGATGCCGATGCGATCGCCGAGGTATTGGCCGCGCCGGTCAGTCCCATCAACCCCCCGGCAGCGCAGGTGCCGCACGCGCTGCTGCCGCCCGCCGCCGACGCCGAGCCGGTCGAGGACGAACTGCGCGAGGTCTTTATCGAAGAGGCCGGCGAGGTCCAGGCGGAGCTGGAACGCTGGTTGCCGATCTGGGAGGCCGAACCCGAGCAGCGCACCGCCTTGAGTGAATTGCGGCGCAATTTTCACACCCTCAAGGGCAGTGGTCGCATGGTCCAGGCACTGGTCATCGGCGAATTGGCCTGGGCTCTGGAAAATCTGTTCAATCGTCGCCTGGATAACAGCGTCGCTCACAGCGCCGCCCTGCAGGCGGTGGTCGAGCAGACCTGCGTCCTGCTGCCGCAGCTGGTCGAGGAATACGCCGAGAATCGTCAGCGGCAGCGCGACGACGTCGACTGGCTGGCCCACGCCGCGCACGCGCTGGCCCGTAACGAAGCCTTGCCCGAGCGTACCTCACCGGGCAGCGCAGCCGCCTCCGCGCCGACGCCGCTCCCCGAGGCGCACATGGGCGAGCCTGAGGTCGTGAGCCCCGTCGCCGCTGAAGCCGATACCCAGCTGCTGGATATCTTCCGCACCGAGGCCCAGGCGCACCTGGAAACCGTGCGCCGCTTTCTCGAGCAGTCGGAGGCCGGCAGTGCCCAGCCGGTCTCGGACAATCTGCTGCGCGCCCTGCACACCCTCAAGGGCAGTGCCCATATGGCGGGCAGTTCGCCGATGGCCGAGCTGGCGTCGGCGCTGGAACGGCTGGCCAAGGAATACAAGCTCGCCCATGTCGCCTTCGCCGAACCCGAGTGCGCCTTGCTCGCCCGGGGTGCCGAGTTGCTGGAGCGGCGACTGGGCGAGCTCGACGAAGGGGCGCTGGCAACGCCGCTGGCCGGTGCGCCGGACGTCATCGCGTCCTGCGAAGCGCTGCTGGAGGAGCTGGATCCCCAGGTGCCGCTGCCCGAGGCACCGCTGCCGGAACAGCGTGATGTCCTGCGGCTGACCGATTTCCTCATGCCGGGAATGGACCTGTTGCTGGAGGCCGATGAGCGCCTGAATGCCTGGCGGACCGACGGTGACCGGGCGGCCTGCCCGGATCTGCTGGCCGAGCGCCTGAATAGCTTTGCCGATGGGGCTGCCCGGGTCGGACTGGCCGATGTCGAGCAGCTCGCTGAAGCGCTGCAGGTGGTCTATGCCGCCGCGGCGAGCGGTTCGCTGCCCGCCGACGAGGCCTTCTTCCGTGAAGCGGCAGAGGCCCAGGAAGCCCTGATCAGCATGCTCAATCAGCTGGCCGGTGGCATGCGGGCCACGCCGAGCGAGGAGCGGATCCAGGGCCTGCGCGGCCTGCTGGCCGGCATTCTCGCCGGACTGCCCATGGCGGACACCACCCTGCTGGCCGAGCCCGAACCCGAAGACCTCTTCGATCCGGCAACGGCCACGCCGGTCGCACCCGAACTGGCGCTGGACGTCGAACTGCCCGCCGAAGCCGAAGCCGAAGCCGAAGCCGAAGCCGAAGCCGAAGCCGAAGCCGAAGCCGAGCCTGAGCTGGAGTCGCTGGCGCAGCCGGAAGAGCTGCTGCCGCCCTTGGCGGACAGCGAGCCGGCGGATGCCGTCGAGCCCGAGTCCGAGGCTGCCGAGTCGGTCGATCCGGAGATGCAGCTGATCTTCCTCGAGGAAGCCCAGGACCTGCTGGACAGCGCCGATCGGGCGCTGAAGCGTTGGCTGGTGGAGCCGCAGCAGCGCTTCCACCTCGGCACCCTGCAGCGCGATCTGCATACCCTCAAGGGCGGCGCCCATCTCGCCGGGGTGATGCCGGTCGCGCAGCTGGCCACGGAGCTGGACGCCATCTACGAAGGCCTGCTCGATGGCCGTCTCGCCGGCGGCGCCGAACTGGCCAACCCCCTGCGTGACGCCCATGGCTGCCTGGCCGCGCAGCTCGAAGAGCTGGCGGCGGGTGAGCCGGTCAGCGAGCATGGCGAGCAGGTCGAGCGCCTGCAGCGCATCCGTACCGGTCATCTGGATGACCTGCCGGAGCTGGACACCGCCGGGTCTACCCCGGGCGAGTTTGAGCTCGGCGAAGCTATCGCGGACCAGCCGACGGATGCCGAGTCGCCGCTGTGGGCGCCGACGCCCCTGGCCGCGCCGGAGGCGGACGAGGGGCCCGACGCCGAGTTGCTGGCCATCTACATCGAAGAGAGTCGCGACCTGCTCGACAGCATGGCGACCTCGCTGCGCGCCTGGGAAGCCGAGCCGCGCAACAGTCTCGAACTGGAATCCCTGTTACGCGACCTGCATACCCTCAAGGGCGGTGCGCGCCTGGCCGAGGTGGATGCCATCGGCGATCTGGCCCATGCCCTGGAGGCCTTCTACGAGGGCCTGGCGCGGGGAAGGATCAAGCCCGGTGCCGACCTGGGCAGCCTGTTGCAGCGTTGCCACGACCGCCTGCACGAGCAACTCGAAGCCCTGGCCCAGGGGCAGGTCCCGGCGCCGGCTGGCGATCTGGTCGAGGCCTTGCGCGATTATCGCTGCGAGCCGCTGACGGCCGGTGTGACGGCCGCCCCCGTGGTCGCCGCACCGGTCTTCGACGCCGACACCGATGCGGAAATCCTCGAAATCTTCATGGAGGAAGCCCAGGACCTGCTGGTCAGCATGGACGAGGCCCTGGCGGACTGGCCGGCCGCGCCCGACGTGGCGGTGGACGAGTTGCTGCGCTGCCTGCATACCCTCAAGGGTGGTGCGCGCCTGGCCGGTCTGCACGGCCTGGGTGAGCAGGCCCATGAGCTGGAACAGCAACTGGCGGAGTTGCGCTCGCTCGCCGTGGGGTTGAGCGAGGACGATCGCGAGCGGGTACGCGTCCTGGCGACCCAGGGGGTCGACGGGCTGCAGTTGGCGGTGGCCCAGCTGTCGCTGCCGGCCGCCGCCCCGGAGCGTACACCCCCGGTGCCGGTCGAGACGGCCGAAGCCGAAGCCGAAGCGGAAGTCGCGAGCGAGTCTGATCTGCCGGCGGCCGCGGACCTTGCCGGGGATGACGAGACGCCAGGCCTGGACGCCGAGCCCATTGTCACGCGCCCGTTCGCCGCGTCGCCTGAGCCGACCAGTGCCGCGGCACCGATCATGGTGGCGGCCGAGACGCCTGCGCCAGCGGTTGCGCCGCTGCCCTTCGTGCAGCGCCTGCAGCAGGTTCGTCAGCAGGCGGCGCAGCGGCGGTCCTCCCAGGAACTGGTGCGGGTACCGGCCGCGTTGCTGGAAGAGCTGGTCAACCTGGCCGGCGAGACCTCGATCTTCCGCGGTCGCGTCGAGCAGCAGGTCAGCGACATCGGTACCACCCTCGGCGAGATGGAAGCCACCATCGAGCGGGTCCGCGATCAGCTGCGCCGGCTGGATACCGAGACCCAGGCGCAGATCATCAGTCGTCATCACGAAGACGTGGATCGCGCCGGCTACGAGGATTTCGACCCCCTGGAGCTGGATCGCTATTCCCAGCTGCAGCAGCTGTCCCGGGCGCTGTTCGAATCGGCTTCCGACCTGCTGGATCTGAAGAACACCCTGGGCCAGCGCAATCGCGATGCCGAGACCCTGCTGCTGCAACAGGCGCGGGTCAACACCGAGTTGCAGGAAAGCCTCATGCAGACGCGCATGGTGCCTTTCGAGCGCATGGTGCCGCGGTTGCACCGGGTGGTACGCCAGGTCAGCGCCGAACTGGACAAGCCGATCGAGCTGCGGGTCGGCAACGCCGAGGGCGAGCTGGACCGCACGGTGCTGGAGCGGATCATTCCGCCGCTCGAGCACATGCTGCGTAACGCCATCGACCACGGGGTCGAGGACGCCGCCGGGCGCCAGCGCGCCGGCAAGCCGGCCGAGGGCGTGATCAGCCTGGATCTGCGTCGTGAAGGCGGCGACATCATCCTGACCCTGGCCGACGACGGCCGTGGCATCGACCTGGGGGCAGTCCGCCGCAAGGCCATCGAGCGCGGCCTGATGGCAGAAGACGCGCAGCTTACCGATCAGGAGCTGCTGCAATTCATCCTCGAATCGGGCTTCTCCACGGCGCCGACCGTCACCCAGATTTCCGGGCGTGGCGTGGGCATGGACGTGGTGCACCAGGAGGTGAAGCAGCTCGGCGGCAACATGGACATCCATAGCGTGGCGGGCGAGGGGACGCGCTTCACCATCCGTCTGCCGTTCACCGTGTCGGTGAACCGCGCGCTCATGGTGCATGCCGGCGACGATCTCTATGCCGTGCCACTGAACACCATCGAAGGCATCGTGCGGGTGACCGCGGCCGATCTCGAGCGCTATTACCGCCCGGGGGCGACGACCTTCGAATACGGCGGCCAGCACTATGACCTGCGCTACCTGGGGCACCTGCTCAACAACGGCCAGCAGCCCAAGCTGAGCGGCCAGAGTCTGCCGCTGCCGGTGGTGCTGGTGCGTTCCGCCGAATACGCCGTGGCCGTGCAGGTGGATGCGGTGGCCGGCTCGCGGGAGATCGTGGTGAAGGGCCTCGGTCCGCAATTCGCCGGGGTACCCGGTCTGTCCGGCGCCACCCTGCTGGGGGACGGGCGCGTGGTGGTGATTCTCGACCTGCTGGCGATGATCCGCAGCCAGCGTGCCAGCGGCGAGGAACTCGCCCGGCTGGCGCAGGGGCCGGCCACGGTGGCCGAGGTCACCCGGCCAGTGCTGGTCATGGTGGTGGACGATTCGGTCACGGTGCGCAAGGTCACCAGCCGCCTGCTGGAACGCCACGGCATGGAGGTCTTCACCGCCAAGGACGGGGTGGATGCCATTGCCCAGTTGCAGGAGCGGCAGCCGGACATCCTGCTGCTGGACATCGAGATGCCACGCATGGACGGCTTCGAGGTGGCGACCCTGGTGCGCCACGACGCGCGCCTCAAGGACCTGCCAATCGTGATGATCACCTCCCGGACCGGGGAAAAGCACCGCGAGCGGGCGCTGAGCCTGGGCGTGAACGAATACCTGGGCAAGCCCTACCAGGAGAGCGAACTCCTGGCCCACATCCATCGGTTGGTCAGGCAAGATGACTGAGATGCACACCGCCCGCGTCGCCATCCTGGCCGACAGTCCGCTGCAGCGCCACGTGCTGCAGCAGGTGCTGGCCGACAATGGCTATCACGTCGTTCTCAACAGCGATCCGGAGCGCTTCGACGAAGCGGCCTGGCCCACGGTCGCGACCGATCTGTGGCTGATCGACCTCAGCCAGACGGAGGAGTCGCCACTGGTGGACGCGCTGCTGGAGGGGGCCGAGGTGCCCATCCTGTTCGGCGAAGGCCAGGCGCCGGAGCGCTTCACCGATCCCTTCACCCAGTGGGAAAAACGCCTGATCGGCAAGCTCAAGCGGCTGATCGGCGATCCCGTGGCGGCGGTCGGTCCGGCCCTGGAGACCCTGCTGCAGGACCAGCCGCGACCGCCGCGCCTGACGCTGCCGGAACCCCTGGCCAATCTGCCGCTGCCAGCCGGCGATCCGGCCCCCGAGGTCTGGTTGCTGGCCGCGTCCCTGGGCGGTCCGGCGGCGGTGAAGGCCTTTCTCGATGCCCTGCCGGGCGGTCTGCCAGTCGGCTTCCTCTATGCCCAGCACATCGGCGACGGCTTTGCCGCCAGCCTGTTGCGCGCGGTCGGCCGGCACAGTCAATGGCATATCCAGGGCGCGCGCCCGGGTGAGCCGGTGCGCTGCGGCGAGGTGGTGGTGGTGCCGACCCAGCAGGAACTGACCTTTCGCGCCTCTGGTGCCCTGGACATCGTCGAGCGCGCCTGGCCCGAGCCCTATACGCCGTCGATCAGCCAGATGATGCTCAACCTGGCGCAGCATTTCGGCGCGCGCTGCGGGGTCATCGTCTTCAGCGGCATGGGCAACGACGGCACCGCTTCGGCGCCCTATGTGCGGCGTCGCGGAGGCACGCTCTGGACCCAGTCGGCGAGCACCTGCATCGCCCCGAGCATGCCGGAAAGCCTGCGCGAATCGGGTCTTGCGACCCTTACCGCCGATCCCCGCGGCCTGGCCGAAGCCCTGGTGGCGCGCCTGGCCGAGCAGCGAAGCTAAAGGAATTCCCCATGTCGACCGCCGCTCCCGCCGAACACCTGACCGGTCTGCTGCTGACCCTGGCCGATCGTACCCTGCTGCTGCCCAACGCGGCGGTGGCCGAGCTGGTGCCCTGTCGCGAGATCCGGCCGCTGCCGGTGCAGCCGGACTGGTGCCTGGGCCAGGTCGCCTGGCGCGATCTGCGCCTGCCGCTGATCAGTTTCGAAGCGCTGTCCAGCGGCAGTGCCGCGCAATTCGATGGCGATCGCCATGCGCGGGTGGCCATCCTCAACGCCCTGGGTGGGCGTGAGCGGGTGCGCTTTCTGGCGCTGCTGATCCGCAGCATTCCGCGCTCGTTGCGCATCACCCCGGAGCTGGTTGCCGCCGAGGTGCCCCTGGCCGCCCTGGAGCTGGGCGCCGTGGCCTACGAAGGCGGCACGGCGCGCATTCCCGATTTGATCAGCGTGGAAGAACGGCTGGCCGCTGCTGGTGTGTTCTAGGACTGCCGGGTGAGGCGCATCTTGCCGTTTTCATCCAGGCTGACAGCGACTCCGCGATAGTCCGCCAGGGTTGGCAGCCCCAGGTCCAGCGGCTGGCGATGGGTCGCGGTGATGGCCACGGCATCGGCGCCGGCCGCCTTGGCCGCGGCAAAGCCGGCGTGGGCATCCTCGAACACCAGGCAGTCGCCGATCGCCACCCCCAGCTTGCGCGCACCCGCCAGGAAGCAGTCCGGCGCGGGCTTGCCCTGGGTGACGTCTTCGGCGCAGATCATCACCGGCGGCAGGGCCATGCCGGCCGCGGCGAGCCGGACCTCGGCCAGGCGGCGGGAGGCCGAGGTGACCAGCGCCCAGCTGCCGGCGGGCAGACTGGCGAGAAAGGCCGCCGCGCCGGGGATCTCCTGGATGTCGGCGACATCGGCGATCTCCAGTTCGGTGATGGCGCGGGTCTCGGCGTCGATGTCCGCGCCCGCCGGAGCGAAGCGTTTCACCGTTTCCACGGCCCGCACCCCGTGCATCACGGCGAGGACGTCCGCCGGATCGAGGCCGTGGCCGAGTGCCCAGGTGCTCCAGGCGCGTTCGGCGGAGGCCACGCTGGTAAGCAGGGTGCCGTCCATGTCGAACAGGAAGGCGGCGTAGGGGCGAGAGGGAAGGGTCATCCAGGGCTCCAAAACTATCCGTGGGGAAAGGGGCGGACCGCCGCAGGACAGCGGCCCGGGGGGCGGATCAGGGGGTCTGGAGATCACCCCAGAGTTGCTGGGCCACGCTCAGGGCCACCACCGGGGCGGTCTCGGTGCGCAGCACGCGCGGCCCCAGGCGGGCCGGCTGGAAACCGGCGGCGCAGGCGGCCGTGACTTCGGCCTCGCTCAGGCCGCCTTCGGGACCGATCAGCAGGGCCAGGCGGGTAGGCCGGGCATGGCTTTCCAGGGCGGCGGCCACCGGGTGCAGGACCAGCTTGAGATCGGCGTCCAGCGCGGCCTGCCAGTCGGCCAGCAACTGCGGCGGATGGATCAGCGGCACCGTGGAGCGACCGCACTGTTCGCAGGCGCTGATGGCGACCTGGCGCCAGTGCTGCAGGCGTTTGTCGGCGCGCTCGTCCTTGAGGCGCACCTCGCAGCGTTCGCTGACCAGCGGGGTGATCTCGGCCACGCCCAGTTCGGTGGCCTTCTGGATCGCCCAGTCCATGCGCTCGCCGCGGGACAGGCCCTGGCCGAGATGGATGCGCAGCGGCGAATCGGGTTGGCCGGGCAGTTCCTCGGTCAGCTCGACACTCAGGGTCTTCTTGCCCACCGCGGCGACCTGGCCGAGGTATTCCCGGCCACTGCCGTCGAACAGTTGCACGGCATCCCCCGGCGCCAGGCGCAGCACGCGGCCCAGGTAGTGGGCCTGGGCCTCGGGCAGGTCGAGGTGGCCGAGGGCCAGGGGCAGGTCGAGGTGGCAGCGGGTGAGACGCATGGCGGACTCCAGATCAGCCGGGATCGCGGTGGTTGGGGTGCAGGTCGCTCAGGGCGACGCTGACCGAGGTGCGGGTGGCGAGGTCGATGCCTTCGCTCGCCACCTCGGCGAGGAAGTCGATCTGCTCGGGGGTGATGACATAGGGCGGCAGGAAGTAGACCACGTTGCCCAGGGGCCGCAACAGGGCGCCACGGGAGAGGGCGTGCTGATAGACGGCGAGACCGCGGCGCTCCTGCCAGGGGTAGGGCGTGCGGCGGGCCTTGTCGGCGCTCATCTCGATGGCCAGGGCCATGCCGGTCTGGCGCACCTCGCCCACGTGGGGATGATCGACCAGGTGCGCGGTGGCCTCGGCCATGCGCCGGGCCAGGGGCTTGTTGGCTGCGATGACGTCGTCCTGGGCGAAGATGTCCAGGGTCGCCAGGGCGGCGGCGCAGGCCAGCGGATTGCCGGTGTAGCTGTGGGAATGCAGGAAGGCGCGCAGGGTGTGGTAGTCGTCGTAGAACGCCTGGTAGACCGCATCGGTGGTCAGGCAGGCGGCCAGCGGCAGGTAGCCGCCGGTGAGGGCCTTGGACAGGCAGAGGAAATCCGGACGGATGCCGGCCTGCTCGCAGGCGAACATCGTCCCGGTGCGACCGAAGCCCACGGCGATCTCGTCATGGATCAGGTGCACGCCATAGCGATCGCAGGCCTCGCGCAGGAGGCGCAGATAGACCGGATGGTACATGCGCATGCCGGTGGCGCCCTGGATCAGCGGCTCGACGATGACCGCGGCGACGCTGGCGTGGTGCTCGGCCAGGGTGCGCTCCATGTGCGCGAACATCTGCCGCGAATGCGTTTCCCAGTCCATGCCCTCGGGGCGCAGGTAGCAATCGGGACTGGGCACCTTGAGGGTGTCCAGCAACAGGCCTTGGTAAGTCTCGGTGAACAGCGCCACGTCACCCACCGACATGGCCGCCACCGTCTCGCCGTGGTAGCTGTTGGTCAGGGTGACGAAGCGGCGCTTTTCCGGCTGGCCCACGTTGCGCCAGTAGTGATAGCTCATCTTCAAGGCCACCTCGATGCACGAGGAGCCGTTGTCGGCATAGAACACCCGGTCGAGGCCGGCCGGGGTCAGGGCGACCAGGCGCTCGGACAACTCGATCACCGGCTGGTGGCTGAAGCCGGCGAGAATGACGTGCTCCAGCTGGTCGACCTGGGCCTTGATGCGGTCGTTGATGCGCGGATTGGCGTGGCCGAAGACATTGACCCACCAGGAGCTGACGGCGTCCAGGTAGCGGTTGCCGTCGAAGTCCTCCAGCCAGACGCCCTCGCCACGGCGGATCGGGATCACCGGCAGCTGCTCGTGATCCTTCATCTGGGTGCAGGGGTGCCAGAGCACCTCCAGGTCACGGCGCATCCAGTCGTGATTGGTCATTGGCGTCTCCTGGCGATGGGCCCGGCGATAAAAAGGGGGCGCAAGCCTAAGCCAGGGTGCGCGACGGGAGCAAGGCGCGGGCCGATTGCCGGTCGTGGCGGCAGCTAGTGGCTCAGGGGCCGCTGGCGTATGCTGCGCCACCGCCGTTTCCCGGTCCCAGGAGTCTAGAAAAGATGTCGTCGCGTTGGACAGGTTTTACCGTCTGCTTGGCAGCCGGCGTATTCGCTACCAGCCTGAGCGCAGGCGCTGCCGAGAAGGCCCATAAAGAGACGCACAAGGCGCCGGAAAAGGCTGCCGCGGCACCCGTCGCGCCCAGTGGTCCCTCGGTGATCGTGGTCGGTGCCGGCATGGCCGGTCTGGCCTCGGCCTATGAACTGCAGCAGGCCGGCTGGAACGTGACCCTGCTGGAAGCCGGCGCGCGCGTCGGCGGTCGTTCCGGTCTCGCCTCCAGCGAATGGATCGGCGACACCAAGGCCCAGCCGGTGCTCAACCACTACCTGGACACCTTCAAGCTCAAGACCGTGGACGCGCCGTCCTTCGTGCGCACCCCGGGCTATCTGATCGAAGGCCAGTACTATTCCCAGGACGACCTGGCGCAGAAGCTGCCGGCCGTGGCCGATGCCCTCAAGCGCGTCGACAAGTCCCTGGACGACCTGGCCGCCGCCATCAGCGATCCGCTGCAGCCGACCGCCACCCCGACCCTGCACGCCCTCGACCAGATCAACGCCGCCACCTGGCTGGACAAGCAGAATCTGCCGCCGGTGGCCCGCCAGCTGATCAACCAGCGCATCCGCGTCCGCTACGACGAGCCCTCGCGCCTGTCGCTGCTCTATCTGGCCCAGCAGACCCGTGTCTATCGCGGCGTCGATGACAAGGACCTGCGCGCCTCCCGCCTGCCCGGTGGCAGCGAGGTGCTGGCCCAGGCCTTCGTCAAGCAGATCAAGACGATCAAGACTGACAACAAGGTCTCCAGCATCGTCCAGGACAAGGACGGTGTCGTGGTCAAGGCCGGTGCCACCGGCTACAAGGCCGACTACGTGGTGATGGCGGTGCCGTTGCGCGCCCTCGGTCAGGTGCAGATGACCCCGGCGCTGGACGCCACCCAGCAGGCCGCCATCAAGGGCACCACCTATGGCTGGCGTGACCAGATCCTGCTCAAGTTCAAGACCCCGGTATGGGACAGCAAGTCGCGCATGAGCGGCGAGATCTACAGCGACCAGGGCCTGGGCATGCTGTGGGTGGAGCCGGACGTCAGGGGCGGCGCCAATGTGCTGGTCAACCTGGCCGGCGACAGCGCGCGCCTGGTGCAGGCCTTCGGCGACAAGCAGATGGTCGATCAGGTGCTGATCCGCTTCCACGCCTTCTATCCCAAGGCTCGGGGTGCCTTCTCCGGCTACGAAGTCCGTCGCTACAGCCGCGATCCGGGCGTGGGCGGTGCCTACCTGGCCTATGGTCCGGGGCAGATCACCCGCTACTGGCGGCTGTGGGAAAAGCCCACCGGCCGGGTGATCTTCGCCGGCGAGCACACCGATCCGCTGCATCCGGGCACCCTGGAAGGCGCCCTCGCCAGTGGTCAGCGCGCCGCCGGTCAGGTTCGCGACCTCAAGGCCGGCAAGGCCGTGGTGCCGGTGGTGGCCAGTGCCAAGACCGCTGCCCAGCCCGCTGCCGCGCCCAAGGCTGCCGCCGCCGCGCCGGCCAAGGACAGCGGCGAGCACGGCTTCTTCTGGAAGCTGTTCCACTGGTCGTTCTGATCCCGGCCTGAGCCCGGGCGCTGCCATCGCGCAGCGTCTGGGCCGGAGCGGACGGGGCCTTCGCGCGCCGTCCGACCCATCGATTCCTTCGATATTGATTCGATACTTTTTCCGCTTTCCATCGATACGTTTGCGGCTAGGCTTAGGCAAAGCTTTTTCAGGAGAGAAAAGCGATGCACTGGCGCAACGATGGCCTTCGCTACGGTCTGGTAAGTCTGGTTCTGCATTGGGTCATGGCCCTGGCGATCGTCGCCATGTTCGCCTCCGGCCTGTGGATGCGCACCCTGGACTACTACGACACCTGGTACCACACCGCCCCCGAACTGCATAAGAGCGCCGGCATCCTCTTGCTGATCGCCCTGGTGCTGCGCCTGCTCTGGCGCCTGGTCAGTCCGCCGCCGCCGGTGGAGGGCAGCCCGCTGGTGCGCCGCGCCGCCGGTGCCGGGCACTTCCTGCTCTATGGGCTGATGCTCAGCGTCATGGTGGCCGGCTACCTGATCTCCACCGCCGATGGCGTGGCCATCGATGTCTTCGGCTGGTTCAAGGTCCCGGCGACCCTGAGCGGCCTGCCGGAGCAGGCCGATACCGCCGGCAAGATCCACCTCTGGTTCGCCTGGACGCTGATCATCCTGGCCGGTCTGCACATGCTGGCCGCGCTCAAGCACCATTTCGTCGATCGCGACGGCACCCTGGTCCGCATGCTCGGCCGGGTCCATACCCCTTCCTGATGTTCGCTTCCCACCACCACCTGGAGCTCCATCCAATGCTGAAGAAAACCGTTGCCGCCCTGGCCCTGGGTACCGCTCTGCTGGGCGCTGGCCAGGCCATGGCCGCCGACTACAAGATCGACAAGCAGGGCCAGCACGCCTTCATCCAGTTCCGTATCCAGCACCTGGGCTACAGCTGGCTGTACGGCACCTTCAAGGACTTCGACGGCAATTTCAGCTTCGATGCCAAGGATCCGTCCGCCGACAAGGTCAAGGTGACCATCAACACCGACAGCGTCGACACCAACCACGCCGAGCGTGACAAGCACCTGCGCAGCGCCGACTTCCTCAACGTCGCCGCCCATCCCCAGGCCAGCTTCGAATCGACCAAGGTCACCGCCACCGGCGATGGCACCGCCGACGTCACCGGCAACCTGACCCTGAACGGCGTGACCAAGCCGGTCACCATCAAGGCCCACTTCATGGGCGAGGGCAAGGATCCCTGGGGCGGCTACCGCGCCGGCTTCGAGGGCACCACTACCCTCAAGCTCAAGGACTTCAACATCCAGAAGGACCTCGGCCCGAAATCCCAGGAAGTGGAATTCATGTTGTCCTTCGAAGGCGTGCGCCAGTAACGGGACGCCCTCAGGTTGTAACCAAAGATGCCGGATTCGTCCGGCATTTTTATGCCTGGTCGTTTTTGCCGACGAGGCGGGCGACACCGGGATTTCCCGGCAGAACTCGCCTCCTGCCTCATGGTCTGCTACCGAGGTCGGTCGCACTGGCCTGACTTTTGTCGGCATAGCCGTTTTCACGAGACGTCGGAGTCGCCGACGAGATACCCGAGTAAAGCGCTTGGGTTATTTACAAACAGTCGTGAACGTAAGTATATTTGTCTGATAATAATTCCTATGCTCGAGCCGGTGCGGATCCACAAGGCGCGCTGCGCATGCTCATTTCCCCGCTTTCAAGGACTTTTGATATGCAGATCAAGCCGGCGCATGCCTTTTTCGCTCCCGCCCTGCTGGCCGTGGCCCTGGCCCTGGGTGCCTGCGGCAAGCAGGACAACAAGGACCAGCAGCAACAGCAGCAGAAGCCCCCGGAGGTCGGGGTAGTGACGATGCAGCCTCGCACCGTCACCCTGACCGACGAATTGCCCGGGCGCACGTCCGCCTTCCGCATCGCCGAGGTGCGGCCGCAGGTGAGCGGCATCCTGCTCAAGCGCAGCTTCACCGAGGGCGCCGACGTGAAGGCCGGCACCCAGCTCTATCAGATCGATCCGCGCACCTATGAAGCCAACGTCAACTCGGCCAAGGCGTCGCTGGCCCAGGCCCAGGCGACCCTGGCCTCCAACCGGCTCAAGGCCCAGCGCTATGGCGCCCTGGTCAAGGAGCAGGCGATCAGCAAGCAGGAAGCCGACGATGCGCTGTCCATGCAGCGGCAGAACGAAGCCCAGGTGGAATCGGCCAGGGCCGCGCTGCGCAACGCCGAGATCAACCTGGCCTATACCAAGGTCGCCGCGCCCATCTCCGGGCGCATCGGGCGCTCGATGATGACCGAAGGCGCCCTGGTCACCGCCGACCAGACCAGCGCCCTGACCAGCATCACCCAGCTCGATCCCATCTATGTCGACGTGACCCAGTCCGCCACCGATCTGCTGCGCCTGCGCCGCGAGCTGGACAGCGGTCAGCTGCAGAAGGTGCAGGGCGAGAACGCCGCCCAGGTCAAGCTGATGCTGGAAGACGGCACTGCCTACAGCCGTCCCGGCAAGCTCAAGTTCGCCGAGGTGTCGGTGGACCAGGGCACCGGCTCGGTGACCATCCGCGCCGAATTCCCCAACCCCGACAAGCTGCTGCTGCCCGGCATGTTCGTGCGTGCCGAGCTGCAGTCCGGCGTGCGCCAGAATGCCCTGCTGGTGCCGCAACAGGGTGTGACCCGCGACCTCAAGGGCCAGCCCACCGCCATGGTGGTCAACGGCGAAGGCAAGGTCGAGCAGCGGATCCTCAAGACCGAGCGCACCGTCGGCGCCGAATGGCTGGTCACCGACGGCCTCAAGGCGGGTGACAAGGTCATCACCGAAGGTCTGCAGAAGATCAAGCCGGGTGCCACCGTCACCACCAAGCCGGCGAGCAACATCGCCTCCGCCGAGCAGCAGCCGGCGGGTCAGGGTCAGTAAGGGGAGCGCCTGATGTCCAAGTTCTTCATCGACCGGCCCATCTTCGCCTGGGTAATCGCCCTGGTGATCATGCTCGCCGGCATTCTGTCGATCCTCACGCTGCCGATTAACCAGTACCCGAACATCGCCGCTCCGGCGGTCTCGATCCAGGTGAGCTACCCGGGCGCCTCGGCGCAGACGGTGCAGGACACCGTGGTCCAGGTCATCGAGCAGCAGATGAACGGGATCGACAACCTCAGGTACATCTCCTCGGAGTCCAACTCCGACGGCAGCATGACCATCATCGTGACCTTCAACCAGGGCACCAATTCCGACATCGCCCAGGTCCAGGTGCAGAACAAGCTGCAGCTGGCGACGCCGCTCCTGCCGCAGGAAGTCCAGCAGCAGGGCATGCGCGTCGCCAAGTACCAGCGCAACTTCATGATGGTGGTGGGCCTGGTCTCCATGGACGGCTCCCTGACCAAGGAAGACCTGTCCAACTACATCGTCTCCAACATGCGCGATCCCATCGCGCGGACCAGCGGTGTGGGCGATTTCCAGGTATTCGGTGCCCAGTACGCCATGCGCATCTGGCTGGATCCGCAGAAGCTGGTGAAGTACCAGCTCACGCCGGTCGACGTCAGCAGCGCCATCCAGAGCCAGAACGTGCAGATCGCCTCCGGTCAGCTCGGCGGCCTGCCGGCGGTGCCGGGGCAGCAGCTCAACGCCACCATCATCGGCAAGACCCGCCTGACCAGCGTCGAGGAGTTTGGCAAGATCTTCCTCAAGGTCGACCAGAGCGGTGCCCAGGTGCGCCTGCGTGACGTGGCGCGGGTCGAGCTGGGTGGCGAGAACTACTCCATCGATGCCCAGTTCGACGGCAAGCCGGCCTCCGGCATGGCGCTGCGTCTGGCCACCGGGGCCAATGCCCTGGATACCGCCAAGGCGGTCCGCGCCACCATCGAGCGCCTCAAGCCGTTCATGCCGCCGGGCATGGAAGTGGTCTATCCCTATGACACCACCCCGGTGGTGACCGCCTCGATCCATGAGGTGGTCAAGACCCTGGGCGAGGCGATCCTGCTGGTGTTCCTGGTGATGTTCCTGTTCCTGCAGAACTTCCGGGCCACCCTGATCCCCACCATCGCCGTCCCCGTGGTGCTCCTGGGCACCTTCGCGGTGCTGCTGGCCGCCGGTTTCACCATCAACATCCTGACCATGTTCGGCATGGTGCTCGCCATCGGCCTGCTGGTGGACGATGCCATCGTGGTGGTGGAAAACGTCGAGCGGGTGATGGCGGAGGAGGGGCTCTCGCCCAAGGAGGCGACGCGCAAGTCCATGGGCCAGATCCAGGGCGCCCTGGTCGGTATCGCCCTGGTGCTGTCGGCGGTGTTCGTGCCCATGGCCTTCTTCGGCGGCTCCACCGGGGTGATCTATCGCCAGTTCTCCATCACCATCGTCTCCTCGATGGTGCTCTCGGTGCTGGTGGCGCTGATCCTGACCCCGGCGCTGTGCGCCACCCTGCTCAAGCCGGTCAAGCAGGGGCACCACGAGAAGCGCGGTTTCTTCGGCTGGTTCAACCGCAAGTTCGAGAGCGGTCAGCACCGCTACGAGCGCAGCGTGGCCGCGGTGATCCGGCACAAGGTGCCCTTCCTGCTGCTGTACCTGCTGATCGTCGGCGTCATGGTGTTCCTCTTCACCCGCATCCAGTCGTCCTTCCTGCCGGAAGAGGACCAAGGCGTGATCTTCGCCCAGGTCACCACGCCGCCGGGCTCCAGTGCCGAGCGGACGCAGAAGGTGCTCGACACCATGCGCGAGATGATGATGAAGAACGATTCGAGCGCGGTCAGCTCGATGTTCACGGTCAACGGCTTCAACTTCGCCGGTCGTGGTCAGAGCTCGGGTCTGGCGTTCATCCAGCTCAAGCCCTGGGAACAGCGCCCGGACGCCAAGGACGGCGCCAGCGCCGTGGCCGGTCGGGCCATGGGCTACCTGTCGGGCATCAAGGACGCCATCGTCTATGCCATCGTCCCGCCGGCGGTGCTGGAGCTGGGTAACGCCACCGGCTTCGACTTCTACCTGCAGGACCAGGGCGGCATCGGTCACGAGGCGCTCATGGCCGCGCGCAACCAGCTGCTCGGCATGGCCGCGCAGAATTCCAAGCTGGTGCAGACCCGTCCCAACGGCCTCAACGACGAGCCGCAATTCAAGCTCATCGTCGACGACGAGAAGGTGCGCGCCCTGGGCCTGTCGCAGAGCGACGTGAACCAGACGCTGTCCATCGGCTGGGCCTCCAGCTACGTCAACGACTTCATCGACCGCGGTCGGGTGAAGAAGGTGTACCTGCAGGGCGAAGCCAGCGCGCGGATGAATCCCGAGGACTTCAACAAGTGGTACGTGCGCAACAGCGCCGGCGAGATGGTGCCGGTGTCGGCCTTCGCCCGCGGCGAGTGGATCTACGGCTCGCCCAAGCTGGAGCGCTACAACGGCATCTCCTCGCTGGAGATCCTCGGCTCCGCGGCGCCCGGCTACAGCACCGGTGACGCCATGGCCGAGATCGAACGCATGGCCAAGGACCTGCCGCAGGGCGTGGGTATCGCCTGGACCGGTCTGTCCTACGAGGAGCGCCTGTCGGGCTCCCAGGCGCCGGCGCTCTATGCGCTGTCGCTGCTGGTGGTGTTCCTCTGTCTGGCGGCGCTGTACGAGAGCTGGTCGATCCCGATTGCGGTCATCCTGGTGGTGCCGCTGGGGGTGGTGGGGGCCCTGCTGGCTACCTACTTCCGTGGCCTGGCCAACGACGTCTTCTTCCAGGTCGGTCTGTTGACGACCATCGGCCTGGCAGCGAAGAACGCAATTCTGATCGTGGAATTCGCCAAGGAGCTGCACGAGGGCGGCAAGAACATCGTCGATGCGGCGGTGGAAGCCTCGCGCATGCGCCTGCGCCCCATCATCATGACCTCCATGGCCTTCATCCTGGGCGTGGTGCCCCTGGCGATCTCCTCGGGCGCGAGTTCCGGCAGTCAGCACGCCGTGGGTACCGGCGTGATCGGCGGCATGCTCACCGCCACGATCCTGGCGATCTTCTGGATTCCCATGTTCTATGTGGTGGTCAGCAGCCTGTTCAAGGACAAGGCCACCAAGGACCAGGAAGCCCATGGCAAGGAAGGACACTGATATGAAGAAGTCTGTCTTGGCGGTGGTCGTGGGCATGCTGGCCGTGTCCGGCTGCAGCCTGATCCCCGATTACCAGCGACCCAATGCGCCGGTGGAGAACGCCTGGCCCCATGGCCAGGCCTACGATGCCCTGACGGTCAATCGCGACCAGCAGGCGGCCGACATCGGCTGGCGCGATTTCTATCGCGACCCGGCCCTGCAGCAGCTGATCCAGCTGTCGCTGGACAACAACCGCGACCTGCGCCAGGCCGCGCTGAACGTGCGCCTCTACCAGGCGCAATACCGCGTGCAGCGCGCCGAGCTGTTTCCCGACATCGCGGTCAGCGGCACCGGGACCCGTACCCGCCAGCCGGAGGACCTGAGCCAGGTCTCCGCCATCCGCGAACTGCTCGCCGGCAACAGCGCCAATGGCGCGGGTGGCGGCGGTGGTGGCAGCATCAGCAGCCAGTACAGCGTGACCCTGGGGTTCACCTCCTATGAGCTGGACCTGTTCGGTCGCCTGCGCAGCCTCAGCGAGCAGGCGCTGCTCAACTACTTCGCCACCAGCGAAGGACGCCGCAGCACCCAGATCTCGCTGGTCTCGGAAGTGGCCAACGCCTACTACGCCTGGCTCACCGACCAGCGCATGCTGCAACTGACCCGCGAGACCCTGGCGGCCTATCAGCGCTCCTACGACCTGACCCGCCAGACCGTGGAGAATGGCGTGGCCAGCGGCCTGGACCTGCGCCAGTCGCGCACCGCCCTGGAAGGGGCGCGGGCGAATCTGGCGCAGTACACCCGCCAGGTGGCCCAGGATCGCAATGCCCTGGCCCTGCTGCTGGGTACCTCGATCCCGGCGGAGCTGCCGCAGAGCAAGGGGCTGGACGGTACCGATCTGCTCGCCGACCTGCCGGCCAATCTGCCGTCGGATCTCCTGCAGAAGCGTCCGGACATCCTCCAGTCCGAGTTGCAGTTGCGCGCCGCCAACGCCAACATCGGCGCCGCCCGGGCCGCCTTCTTCCCGCGCATCAGCCTAACCGCCCAGGGCGGCACGGCCAGCCGGGACCTGAACGGCCTGTTCGACGCCGGCTCCGGCTACTGGACCTTCTCGCCGAGCATCAACATCCCGATCTTCACGGCCGGCAGCCTCAAGGCCAGCCTGGATGCGGCGAAGATCCAGAAGGACATCAATGTCGCCACCTACGAGAAGTCGATCCAGACCGCCTTCCGCGAGGTGGCCGATGCCCTGGCGGCGAAGGGCACCTACGACGACCAGCTGCAGGCCCAGCAGGACCTGGTGCAGGCCAGCCAGGAGTACTACGACCTGGCCAACCTGCGCTATCGCCAGGGCATCGACAACTACCTTACGGTACTCGACGCCCAGCGCTCGCTGTACAGCGCCCAGCAGCAGCTGATCACCGATCGGCTCAACCAGCTCAACAGCGAGGTCACCCTGTACAAGGCGCTCGGTGGCGGCTGGCTGGAACGCAGCCAGACCCGGCCGCCGCTGGCGGCCAAGCCGTAACGCCTGGTCTGAACGACGCCGGCCCCGTGCCGGCGTTTCTTTGTCCGGAAGGCCGGTCTATCGACGCCGCTGGGGGGCTGGGTATACTGCCCCCTGTCCCTTTCTTCGGAGTCTCTGCATGCGCTATCGCCTGTTGCTCGGCCTGCTCGCCGCCACTGGTCTGACCCTGGCCGGCTGCGCCAGCAGCCCTCAGCAATTGAGTCCGCAACCCCAGATCACCGCGCCCATCGCGCCGGTCGGCCAGGGCCAGCCGGTCTCGGTCCGGGTGGTCGACGGCCGCTCCTCCTTCACCCTGGGCACCCGCGGCGGTCTCTATCCCGACACGAGCGTGGTGGTGGTGCAGACCCAGGACGTGATTCCCAAGCTGCAGGCCGAAGCCGAGAAGGCCGTACGCCAGATGGGCTTCACCCCGTCGCCCAACGCCGGCCCTGGCGCGCCCCAGCTGACCCTGACCCTGGCCGAACTGAACTACCAGTCGCCCAAGGAGCTGTACGTCACCGCGTCCGACGTCGCCGCGGCCTTCCAGGTCGAGGTGCGCAACAGCCAGCGCGGCTACAAGGGTCGCTATGGCGCCAGCCTCAACCAGCGCTTTGGCATGGCGCCCAACGCCGAGGCCAACACCAAGCTGGTCAGCGATGTGCTGAGCGACGCCCTGACCCGGGTGTTCAAGGATCCGACGGTGGTGCAGGTGCTCAGCGGCCACTGAGCCGCGACCGTCCACAAAAAAGCCCGGCTCGTGCCGGGCTTTTTCATGAGCGCGCCTGGGCTATTCCAGACCGGCCAGGACGCGGTACTTGTTCAGCACCGGCTGGGCGTACTGGCGCACCAGTTGCGCCCGGTACTGCGCCGGGCACTCGGCCAGGCGCCTTTCCCACTCGCCGCGGGCGACCGCGATTTCCTCGGCGGGAAACAGGCTGTCCACCGCGGGCACGGCCAGGTCCGGCTCGCGGCCCTCCCAGGCGGCATAGGCCAGGTAACTGGCCGGGAACAGCCGGTAGTTGCCGAGAATCTGCCGGTCCATTTCCTGGGCCAGCGCCTTGGCATCCTCGAACTCACCCGTGACCGGCTCGCCAAAGGCCACGTGCACCCGGCCCTTGTAGCCGGTGATGCCCCGGGCGATGCTGACGTCGTCCTCGCCCGGCGCCTTGGCATAGCTGCCGGTGGTGGCGCGGGTGTGCAGTTCGCGGGCCTTGGCCTGGTCGCAGGGATCGAATTCGTAGCTGATGGACACCGGTACGATGTTCAGCGCCTTGACCAGCTCGGCGAAGGGCTCGTCCTTGCAGCTCATGTGGAACATCTTGAGGATGGCCGAGTCGGTGCGGTCGTCGCCGTCCTTGGCCCGGCCCTCGGCCTGGGCGATCCAGATGGACTGGCCGTCCTGGCGGATCGAGTGATTGATGTAGGCGGACAGATTCTGGTACGCCGCCAGCTTTTCGCGCCGGCCGCTGATGGAGCGGTGCACGATGAAGCTCTTGTTCAGCCGCATCAGGTCGCTGACGAAGGGCTTCTGCAGCAGGTTGTCGCCGATGGCGATGCGCGGCGTTGGCAGACCGGCGTGGTAGACGGCATAGTTGACGAAGGCCGGGTCCATCACGATGTCGCGGTGGTTGGCCAGGAACAGATAGGCGCGGCCGCTGCGCAGCTGGTCGATGCCGGAGTAGGTAACGCCGTCCGAGGCCTTCTCGATGGCGCGATCCACATAGGGTTCGAGCTTGTCCTGCAGCGCCGCGACGCTCTGGATACCACTCAGCTCCTGGCGCAGGCGAGTGCGCAGCAGAGGGCGCACTACCCAGCCGAGTCCCTTGGACAGGCGCGGGAACCGGTAGCCGGCGAGGATGCCGATGAAGTGGTCGTCGTCGATCAGGCGGGCCAGAACCCCGGGGACTTCCGCGTCGTTATAGGGTCGAATGGCTTCGAACTCGCCCATGGTGTTCTCTTGTAGAAATTCCGGCGGCCATAGTAGTGGGCGTGGCGCCAGATGCAAGCGCCAGGGGCCGGATGGGCGGCAGGTTGACGGTCAAGGAGTGCAGGCAGATGCTGGAAAGCCAGGAATACGATTGCCCTTATTGCGGCGAACCAGGCGAGGTGGTGCTCGACCTCAGCGGCGGTGATCAGGACTACTACGAAGACTGCGAAGTCTGCTGCCGACCGATCCGCTTCGGCCTGCATACCGATGGCGAGGACTGGAATCTCGAGGTTCGGCGGGAGGATGACTGATGCGCCGCATCTATGAGCCGGGGTCGCTGCACGAGGGCGAACTGCTCCTCGCGGTGCTCGCCAGCGAAGGCATCAGTGGCTTCCTGGCCGGTCGCCACCTGCTTGGTGGCATCGGTGACCTGCCAGCGACTGGATTGCTCGGCCTGCTGGTCGACGATGAGGAGGCCCAGCGCGCGCAGGCGCTGATCGCCGCGTACAATGCCGCCACGCCCCTGCCGGGAGAGGATCCCTCCCCCGAGCAGGGCATCCTCGTCTGCTAGGTTCTATACGAAAAGTGCCTACGCATCGGTGATGCTTCGTTGAAAAACGCCTGGCACGCCAGCCCGGTCGTAATACTCATTTACCACTTGTAAACTCGTTCGCGAGCCCGATCCGCTTCCTCAGCTTTTTTCGCCTCGCCTGACCTTCGCTCGGCGACTTTTCGTAAAGAACCTAAAAGGTTTTCATGTCCGGACGCTACGCCTTGTTCCGCTGGCCCGCCGACTTCGCCACCCTGGCGGGATTCCCCGAAAAGCATCCGCCGCGCTGGAACATCTCCCCCCAGCAGCGGGTGCTGCTGCAGCGGCGGACCGCGGACGGCGAGCGGATCGACAGCGGCCGCTGGGGGCTGACCCCGCCCTGGCTCACCGATCTTTCCCGC
Organism: Pseudomonas sp. PS02302; assembly: GCF_029959585.1. NCBI lineage: Bacteria > Pseudomonadati > Pseudomonadota > Gammaproteobacteria > Pseudomonadales > Pseudomonadaceae > Pseudomonas > Pseudomonas sp. PS02302. The sequence continues at coordinate 1,020 of NZ_JASCON010000065.1, read as the reverse complement.
ACCCCCACCCATGCCCGCGCCGAAAGCCTGGCCACCCAGCCGATGTTTCGCGAGCCCTTTCGCCTGCGGCGTTGCCTGCTGCCGGCCAACGGCTTCTATGAATGGCGCGGCAACCATCGCAAGCGACCCTACTGGATGCTCAATGGCGAGCCCCTGGCCTGGTTCGCCGCGCTCTGGGAAGCCTATCCGGCCGGGGATCAGCTCTGGCTGTCGGTGGCCATGGTCACCCAGGCCGCCGGCCCGTTGCGGCGACCCATCCTGCTCGATGAAGCGGGGCGTGCCCTCTGGCAGGATCCGGACAGCACGCCCGAAGCCCTGCAGGCGCTGCTGGCCGCGGGCGGCATGCCGCTCCGCGAGCGGGTGCTGGCCGACATCGTCAACCGGCCCGAGGTGGACGGGCCGGAGTGTCTGACGCCGTTGTAGCGCCTAGACGTTAAAGCGCGCGGCAAGTCCCTGGGCCAGCCCTCACCCCAGCCCTCTCCCAGAGGGAGCGGGGGACGGAGTAGAGAGCTAGACCCGGAACCGCCCGGCCAGTTGGCGTTGCTGTTCGGCGAGTTCGCGCAGCTGCTGGCCGGCGCGGGAGGCGCTGTCGGCTTCGCCGTGGACCGCTTGGGCGCTCTGGCCGATGTTGACCACATTGCGGTTGATGTCCTCGGCCACCGCGCTCTGTTCCTCCGCCGCGCTGGCGATCTGCAGATTCATGCTGGTGATCTCGCTTACTGCCGCCAGGATGGTGTCCAGGGCGCACCGAGTGGCTTCGGTCTGGGCGACCTGGGTGCTGGTCTGGGCACCGCTGGCCTGCATCACCGTCACCGCTTCGCGGGTGCCCTGCTGCAGGCGCTGGATCATCGCCTGAATCTCGCCGGTGGCTACCTGGGTCTTTTGCGCCAGGTTGCGCACCTCGTCGGCCACCACGGCGAAGCCGCGACCCTGCTCACCGGCGCGGGGCCCCCCGCGGGGGGGGGGGGGGGGCCCCCCCGGGGGGGGGGGGGGGGGGGCGGTGTTTGTTGGGGGGGTGTG
>NZ_JASCON010000064.1:0-30573 GCF_029959585.1 Pseudomonas sp. PS02302 | reverse complement strand
CCTCAAGGCACCCTCGACCCAGCCTAAACCCTGAGCTGATCCAGGCGACAAAAAAGGCGGCGTCCCCAGGGGCACGCCGCCTTTTTTGTCGCTCTAGGGGATCAGGGCAGCCGCGCCAACCGCTCGCGCCTGCCCGTCACCTCAGACGCTGCTGCTGGCCAGATCCGCCAGTTCACGGCTGGCGACACTGTACATCGCATAGTCCTGACCGCTGGCATTGCGCAGATCCACCAGCAGACCGCGCCAGCGCTCCACCGCCGCGCGATGACGCTCCAGCCACAACGACAGCCGGGCTTCCGGATCGCTCGGCGCCTCGCTCAGATTGAGCATGGCCACGGTGATGGTGCGCTGCTGCACATCCACCTCGTCGCGGAAGGCCTCGCGTGCCAGGGCCTGCCAGGCATTGGCGACCGGCAACTGGTTGAGCTGCTGCTGATACCAGGCCAGATCCAGCACATCACCCGCGGCGAACCAGGTGGCCGCCACTTCCAGCGGATCCTGGGCGGTGACCTCCGCCGCCTGGATCACCGGCAACAGGGTATAGATGTGGTTGGTCCCGGCGACGACCCGCGCCAGCAGTTCCGGTACGCCCGCCTCGGTGTAAGCGCGGAAGCGCTCTTCCCAGTCCTGGCGCGGTTCGCCCTGCAGCAGCTCGTCCAGTCGCACACCCAGTGCGGCGATGCGCGGCCCGAAGAAAGCCGCCACGGCGCCCGCGTCCAGGCCACTGCGATGGCTGCGCAGGAACCAGCGGGTCGCCCGCCGCCCCAGGCGCATCAGCTCGCTCATCAGGCGCAACTGCAATTCGGCCGGCACCTGATGATCGAGGGCCTCTACCTGACGCCACCAGTGCGGCAGGTGCAGTACGTCGCGCATCACCACATAGGCGCGGGCGACATCGGCCGCGCTCATGCCGGTGGATTCGCACAGGCGCTGCACGAAGGTGATGCCCATGTGGTTGATCAGGTCATTGGCGATCTGGTTGGCGACGATCTCGCGCTTGAGGCGATGGCGCGCCATCGCCTCGGGGAATTGCTCGGTCAGGCGCTGCGGGAAGGCGCCCTGCATGTCCCGGGCGAGGTATTCGTCGTCCGGCATCGTGGACGCCAGCAACTGTTCCTTGAGATCGATCTTGCTGTAGGAGATCAGCACCGACAGCTCGGAACGGGTCAACCCCTGTCCCTTGGCGGCGCGCTCGGCCAGCACCTCGTCACTGGGCAGGAATTCCAGGGTGCGATCCAGCTTGCCGCGGCCTTCGAGATCCACGATCAGCCGCTGGTATTCGGCCAGGTGGGTCCGCGCCCGATATTCCGCCAGGGACAGGGCACCGGTCTGCATGTAGTTGTTGGCGACCACCAGCTCGCCGACCTCGTCGGTCATCTCGCCCATCAGCGTGTTGCGCTGCTTGACGGTCATGTCACCGGCGGAGACCACGTCGCCCAGCAGGATCTTGATGTTGACCTCATGGTCGGAGCAGTCCACGCCACCGGCGTTGTCGATGAAGTCGGTGTTGCAGGCGCCGCCGTGCAGGCCGAATTCCACCCGTGCCAGCTGGCTCATGCCCAGGTTGCCACCCTCGCCGATCACCTTAGCGCGCAGATCGCAGCCGTCCACACGCAAGCCGTCGTTGGCCTTGTCGCCGATGTCGGCGTGGGTTTCGAAGCTGGCCTTGACGTAGGTGCCGATGCCGCCGTTCCAGATCAGATCGACCGGCGCCTTGAGCAGCGCGTTGATCAGTTCGTTGGGCGTCAGGTGATCGGCCTGCAGAGCGAAGCGTGCCTTCATCTCGGGGCTGATGGCGATGCGCTTGGCGCTGCGCGGGAAGATGCCGCCGCCCTGGGAGATCAGGCTGGCGTCGTAGTCGGTCCAGCTCGACCGCGGCAGGTTGAACAGTCGCTCGCGCTCTACATAGCTGCGCTCGGCGTCCGGATTGGGATCGATGAAGATGTGCAGGTGGTTGAAGGCCGCCACCAGCTCCAGGCTCCGCGAACGCAGCAGACCGTTGCCGAAGACGTCGCCGGCCATGTCGCCGATGCCCACCACGGTGACCGGATCGGTCTGGACATCGATGCCGCGCTCACGGAAATGGCGCTGCACGCTGACCCAGGCACCCCGCGAGGTGATGCCCATCTTCTTGTGGTCATAGCCCGCCGAACCACCGGAGGCGAAGGCATCGTCGAGCCAGAAACCGTAGTCCTGGGCGATGCCGTTGGCGATGTCGGAGAAGGTCGCGGTGCCCTTGTCGGCCGCCACCACCAGGTAGGGGTCGTCGCCGTCGTAGCGCACCACCGCAGCCGGCGGGACCACCTCGCCATCCTTGAGGTTGTCGGTGATGTCCAGCAGGCCGCTGATGAAGATGCGGTAGCAGGCGATGGCTTCGGCCTGGATGTCGTCACGGGAGCCACCGGCGGGTAGCCGGCGCGGCACGAAACCGCCCTTGGCGCCCACGGGGACGATCACCGAGTTCTTGACCTGCTGCGCCTTGACCAGGCCCAGCACCTCGGTGCGGTAGTCTTCCTCGCGATCCGACCAGCGCAGGCCGCCACGGGCGACGTTGCCGAATCTCAGGTGCACCCCTTCCACCCGCGGGCTGTAGACGAAGATCTCGTAGCGCGGCACCGGGCGCGGCAGCTCGGGAATGGCCTTGGGATCGAGCTTGAAGCTGAAGTAGGGCTTGGGCTTGCCGGCGGCGTCGGTCTGGAACACGTTGGTTCTCAGGGTCGCCTTGATCAGGTCCAGATAGCGCCGCAGGATGCGGTCTTCGTTGAGCACCGCCACATCGTCGAGGGCGCTGAGGATGGCCTGCTCCAGGCGCTGCTGCTTGTCGTCCAGGTCTTCGCTGGTCATGCGCCGCGCCAGGTAGAACTTCATGCGGAACAGCCGCACCAGCTCCCGGGCGATGTCGACGTGGGCATTGAGGGTGGCGGCGATGTAGCCGATGTCGAAGCCGATGCGGATCTGCTTGAGATAGCGCGCATAGGCACGCAGCACCGCGACGTCCCGCCAGGGCAGCCCGGCGGTCAGTACCAGGCGGTTGAAGCTGTCGTTTTCCGCCTGGCCGTCCACCACCTGGACGAAGGCGTCCTGGAAGGTGTCGTTGAGTTGCTGCAGGTCCAGCTCCAGGCCGGCCACGGTGGTGAAGGCGAAATCGTGGATCCAGTAGCGGTGGCCATTGCGATGGCGCAGCTCATAGGGGAATTCGCCGAGCACGCGCAGACCGAGATTTTCCAGGATCGGCAAGACGTCCGACAGCGCCAGGGGCGTATCGGCGTGGTAGAGCTTGCAGTGCAGGATGTTGTCGCCGGTCTGGGTCAGCGGCTGGTAGAAGCCCATGGCCAGACGGCGATCGTCCTTCAGGTCCAGCAGGTGACGCATGTCCACCACGGCCAGGTGCGGCGCGAAGCGCTCGCGATAGCCGGCTGGGAAGCCCAGCGGATAGTCAGCCAGGATGGAAGTGCCCTGGGCTTCGCCGAAGCTGTCCACCATCAGGCTGGCGAAGTCGTCCTTCCAGCTGCGGCAGGCCTGCACCATCTCCTGCTCGAGGCGCGCCGGATCGACGTCCTGCGGCTGCAGCGGATCGACCCGCAGGATGAACTGCACCCGCGCCAGCACGGATTCGGAGAAGAAGGTCCAGAATTCGCAGTCGGTGCCGTGCAGGCGATCCATGAGGATCTGCTGCATGCGCTGGCGCACTTCGGTGGAGTAGATGTCGCGCGGCACATAGGCCAGGCAATAGAAGAACTGGCCATAGGGATCGCGGCGCAGGAAGACGCGGACCTTGCTGCGCTCCTGGATCTGCACGATGGCCATGGCCGTGCTGAAGAGATCGTCCACCGGGGTCTGGAACAGATCGTCCCGCGGCAGGCCTTCGAGGACCTGGGCCAGTTCCTTGCCGAGGTGCGCGCTGCTGTCGAAGTCGGCGCGGCGGCGGACCTCGTCGACCTTGCGGCGGATATAGGGGATCTCGCGCACGCTGTCGTTGTAGACGCTGGAGGTATAGAGGCCCATGAAGCGGTGCTCGCGCACCACCCGACCGCTGGCATCCACCTCGCGCAGGGAAACGAAATCGGGATAGGCCGGGCGATGCACCCGACTCGGGTCGGCCGCCTTGGCGAAGGACAGCAGCACCGGCTCACGCAGATAGCGCAGCGGATCACCGGACAGCGTGATCTCGGCGGTCTCGGGCCGGCCGCGCAGGCGGCGCGACAGTCCCAGCAGGGAATCGGGCACATAGCGCTGAATCGCCGTCTCGCCATCGCCTTCGACGGTGAATTCCTCGTAACCGAGGAAGGTGAATCTGTCGTTGCGCAGCCAGTCTAGGAAGGCCTTCACCTCAGCCAGTTCACCCTCTTCCACGCCGGCCGGATGCCGGTCCAGCCAGGTCAGCAGATCGGCGACCTTGGCCTTCATGGCCGCGAAGTCACCGACCGTCAGCCGGACCTCGCCGAGGATCTCCTGCAGCGCCGCCTCCAGGGTGCGCAACTCGGTGGTGGCCGCGCAGCGGTCGATCTCGAGGAACATCAGGGCCTCGCGGGTGACCCCTTCGCCCTGTTGGCCCTTGGGCAGCAACTCGAGCAGGCGACCCTGGGCATCCCGGCGCACGCTGAGGACACTGTTCTGCAGGGTATGGACGCTATACCCCTGGCGATTGAGCTCCATCCGTACCGAATCCACCAGGAAGGGGGAATCGGCGTGCAGCACCTCGACCACGGTGTGGCTCGATTGCCAGCCGTGTCGTTCGTAATCCGGATTGAAGACCTGTACCCGCGGCTCGGCCGGATCGAAGACGTCCAGCAGGCGCCAGGCCGACAGCACGCAGCCGACCAGATCGGACAGCCGACGCTGGGTGAGTTCTTCCAGCGGGACGATGCCGAAGAACTGGGCGGTGAAGCGATCCAGTTGTTCGAGGGTGTCCCCTTCGACATGGGCCGCGAGGGCATTCTTGAGTTGTTGTTGGAAATCCGCTTGGCTGGCAGCGGTGAAAAACGCCATAACCGTACTCCGTCCTGAAGGTGCTGTGGGCTTCGCTCCGCAGAGGACAGGCCTCTCCCGGAGCGAGTTCCACAAGGGACGAGGCCGGACTGCACCAAAAAAGTGCAAGGATGCAGTACCGCTAGAGTAGCCGGCAAAGCCGCCTGCGCACGTACGTCAGGGCGACAACAAGATTCAGCTGCGGAACGGATCTCAATAGTGCGGCGGCGGGGCTTCGTCCGGTATGCCGCCACCGCCCGCGCTCTGCAACTCCGCCTGGCGTTCGGCCAGCATGCGGATCTGCGCCGCGCAGCGATCCAGCGTCCGCTGCTGCTCGACGATGATGTCGTTCAGCGTCTGGATGGTGTCGTCCTGGAACGCCTGGCGCATCTCCAGATCGGCAATACGTTCTTCTAGGGTCATGCCTGTGCCTCCTGTTCGAGTAGTGCTCGCCAGCGTTCCGTAGCGGCACGACCGGCTTCCGCGGTATGGGGCTCGCGTGGCGAATGTCCCCATACCGGGCCGGGCCAGGCCGGATCCCCCTCCTGCCGCAGCAGGACATGCAGGTGCAATTGCCGGACGACGTTGCCCAGAGCGCCGATGTTCAATTTGCCGTCAGGGTGAGCGCTACGCAACACCTGGGCAACAAGTGTCACCTCTCGCCACAGTTGCGCCTGGTCCTGGGGTGACAGGTCGAGGACCTCGGTAACACTTTCACGGCGGGGCACCAGCACCAGCCAGTCATAGCGGCAATCGTTCAGCAGCAACACCTGGCACAGCGTCAGGGACGCCACTTCCAGAGAATCGCCGGCGAGTCGTGGATCTATTTGGAACATCTCATCTCCTGCCAACATCAGTCAGCACTAAAAGTGTGCACAGCTTTGGGACCGTGAAACCTTTGGTGTCACAAAGGTGCAATCAACCCCCTCGAAACTGCCCGTCACCCGGGGAGTGGCCTGGCGATAGACAGGCGGGCTCGGCGTTTGGGGATTTGTGCACGCTTTTTGCTATCACGATCCGGGTACGACGATCGGACGGGAACTCTTAAAGAGCTTTCTTAAGAGTCACGGTTAATCCGCTCATCACACGCAAAATTTTGATGAAGCCTATCGCCCCTCCGAGAGAGGTGCTATATGTGCCGCCATTAGAACAAACAGCCACGGCTGACACGATGGCTGACTTTCAACCCAAAGGAGCATTTCTGATGCAAGCGATGAAGTGGAGCATTCTCGCCCTGGCAGTAGCCGCAGGGACCACTCAACTGGCTTTCGCCGACCAGCAGTCCGAATCCAAGGGCTTTGTCGAAGACAGCAAGCTGACCTTGTTGAACCGTAACTACTACTTCAACCGGGACGTCAAAAACGGCGCCAACGATCGTAAAGATTGGAGCCATGGCTTCCTGATGAACTACGCATCGGGCTTCACTCAGGGCACCGTGGGTGTCGGTGTGGACGCCTTTGGTTATCTCGGCCTGAAACTGGACGGCGGCCGCGGCCACGTCGGTTCCGGCAACCTGCAGGTCGATAGCGACGGCCGCAACAAGGACGAGTACTCCACCGCGGGTGCCGCAGTGAAACTGCGCATCTCCAACACCGTCCTGAAGTACGGCAACGTGCAGCCCACCTCCCCGGTCTTCGCCGTGGGTGGCAGCCGCCTGTTCCCGCAGACCGCCACCGGCTTCATGCTGACCAGCGAAGAAATCCAGAACCTGTTCCTGGAAGCTGGCCACATCACCGCTGCGCGTGACCGCACCAACACCTACCACGACGGCAACATGGGTTCTGCCTACACCGGCATCACCTCCAGCTCCGCCGACTACCTGGGCGGCAAGTACAAGATCAACGATCAGCTGAATGCGTCGCTGTACTACGGCCGCATGGAAGATCTGTGGAACCAGTACTACGCCAACGTCAACTTCGTGCAGCCGCTGGCGGCCAACCAGGCACTGACCTTCGACTTCAACTACTACTACACCAAGGACGCTGGCAGCGCCAAGTTGGGTGACTTCACCAACAACGCCTACTCGCTGGCCGCCGCCTACAGCATTGATGCCCACACCTTCACCCTGGCCTACCAGGGCGTGAGCAGCGACTCGCCGTTCGACTACGTCGGCGTGGGTGGCAAGGGTGCTACCACCGGCAACGGTGGCGACAGTATCTTCCTGGCGAACTCCATCCAGTACTCCGACTTCAACGCCTCCGGCGAGAAGTCCTGGCAGGCGCGCTACGACCTGAACATGGCGACCCTGGGCGTACCCGGCCTGAGCTTCATGGCCCGTTACATCTACGGTCACGACATCGACGCGCCCAAGGGCGGCACCGCCTACGCCGGCCTGTACCAGGATGGCGACAAAGAGCGCGAGACCAACGTCGAAGCCAAGTACGTCCTGCAGAGCGGCCCGGCCAAGGACCTGTCCTTCCGCGTCCGTCAAGCCTGGCACCGTGGCGACGCCAGCACCGGCGGTACCGTCAACGAGTTCCGCCTGATCACCGAGTACCCGCTGAACATCCTCTGATAGAGGCCAGCGTCACTCGCACGATCCAGCAGCCCGGCATTCGCCGGGCTGTTCTTTTCCGGCCCTAGGTCGGCGCCGCCCGCGTCCCTGTACGCCCTGCCCCACCCCACCGTACAATGCCGGTCCCGTCTCGATGCCGACAGACCGCCTAGCCATGCGTACCAGCCAGTTCCTGCTGTCCACCCTCAAAGAAACTCCGTCCGATGCCGTGGTGATCAGCCACCAGCTGCTGCTGCGTGCCGGCATGATCCGCAAGCTGGCCTCCGGTCTCTATACCTGGCTGCCGCTGGGCCTGCGCGTGCTGCGCAAGGTGGAAGCCGTGGTGCGTGAGGAAATGAACGCCACCGGCGCCCTGGAGGTGCTGATGCCGGCGATCCAGCCCGCCGAGCTGTGGCAGGAATCCGGCCGCTGGGAGCAGTACGGCCCCGAGCTGCTGCGCCTGAAGGATCGTCATCAGCGCGATTTCTGCGTGGGCCCGACCCACGAGGAAGTCATCACCGATCTGATGCGCAACGAGCTGAACAGCTACAAGCAGCTGCCGATCAATCTGTACCAGATCCAGACCAAGTTCCGCGACGAAATCCGCCCGCGTTTCGGCCTGATGCGCGGCCGCGAATTCGTGATGAAGGATGCCTATTCCTTCCACCTGAACCAGGCGTCGCTGCAGCAAACCTACGACGCCATGTACCAGGCCTACTGCAACGTCTTTACCCGCCTGGGCCTGAACTTCCGCCCGGTGCAAGCCGACAATGGTTCCATTGGCGGCAGCGGTTCCCACGAATTCCATGTACTGGCCGGCTCCGGTGAAGACGACATCGCCTTCAGCGACAGCTCCGACTACGCCGCCAACATCGAGAAGGCCGAGGCCCTGCCGCGGGAAACCGCGCGCGGTGCCGCCACTGAAGAATTGCGTCTGGTCGATACCCCCGACACCAAGACCATCGCCGATCTGGTGGAGAAATTCGATCTGGCCATCGAGAAGACCGTTAAGACCCTGGTGGTACGCGGGGCCGAGGAAGGCAAGCTGGTCGCCCTGGTGGTGCGTGGCGATCACGAACTGAACGAAATCAAGGCGGCCAATCTGCCGGAAGTCGCCAGCCCCCTGGTGTTCGCCACCGAGCCCGAGATCCGCGCGGCCATTGGTGCCAGTCCTGGCTCCCTGGGCCCGATGAATCTGTCTATCCCTTGCATCGTCGATCGCTCGGTCGCCCTGATGAGCGATTTCGGCATCGGCGCCAACCAGGAAGACAAGCACTACTTCGGCGTCAACTGGGAACGCGATCTGCCGCTGCCCCAGGTTGCCGACCTGCGCAACGTGGTGGCCGGCGATCCGAGCCCCGATGGCCAGGGCACCCTGGTGATCAAGCGTGGCATCGAAGTGGGCCATATTTTCCAGCTGGGCACCAAGTACAGCGAGGCGATGAAGCTGTCGGTCCTGGGCGAGGAAGGCAAGCCTACCCTGCTCACCATGGGCTGCTACGGCATCGGCGTGTCCCGCGTGGTCGCCGCTGCCATCGAGCAGAACCACGACGAGCGTGGCATCCGCTGGCCGGCTGCCCTGGCGCCGTTCAATATCGCCCTGGTGCCGATGAAGTACGAGAACGCCGCGGTGAAGGAAGCGACCGATCGCCTCTATGCCGAACTGAAGGCCGCCGGCTTCGATGTGCTGCTGGACGACCGTGACAAGAAGACCAGCCCCGGTGTGAAGTTCGCCGACATGGAGCTGATCGGCATTCCCCATCGCCTGGTGGTCGGTGAGCGCGGCCTCAATGAAGGTCTGGTCGAATACAAGGGCCGTACCGACGGCGACAGCCAGAACATCGCCCTGGCCGAGATCGTCGGCTTCCTCAAGGCCCGCTGAGGGCTACCGTTCCAGGTCAGGCGCCCGTGCGCCTGACCTGGAAGTCGGTGAAGCCTGCACCGCCCACCTCCTCCAGCACTACCGAGGTCACCCGGGCCGCTGCCGGCCCCTGCCAGAGCCAGCGTTCCAGCTGGGCAAGTGCCTCGACCGAACCCTCCAGGTGGCACTCCACCCGGCCATCCGCCAGATTTCGCACCCAGCCGGTGACGCCCAGTCGCTGCGCCTCCTGCCGCGTGCTCTCGCGGTAGTAGACGCCCTGTACGCGGCCACTGATCAGGCCGTGACGCGCCGCTCCATCCATCATCGCGGGGCGCTCCTTTCTTCCAGCGCCGGCGCGACCTTGAGCCACTGGGCCACGCTGCCGGCGAGCAGTTCCTGACGCTGCGCCTGCAGCCGCGCGAAGGCCTCCCGCAGCTGCGGATACCAGTCACCGGGAAAGCGTTCGGCGGGCGGCCAGCACTCCGGTGCGGGAGGCGCCCAGGGCGCGCGATCCAGCAGGTCCAGTAGCGCATAGCCATGCAGATCGCGGCAGAGCACCCAGTGGCCGCTGTCGTTCTGGCACACCAGGCGCTCCTGTTGCAGGAAGGCCAGCACCGCGTGCCACTCATGCTCCGGCAGCTTCCAGCCGGCCTGGTGCAACCGTCCCAGGTGCAGGCTGGAGCCGCTCTGCTGGCGCTCCAGAAAGGCCCGCAGCACGGCGAGCAGGATGAAGAAGGCCGGCAGCGGCGCGCGGCGCCAGTGGTGGGTGGTGGACAGGCTGCAGACCACCTCCGCGCCCAGCAGCACGATCAGCCAGCAGACATAGATCCAGACGAGGAACAGCGGCACCGTGGCGAAGGCGCCATAGATCAGCTGGTAGCCGGGAAAGTAGAAGACATAGAGACCGAACAGGCTCTTGGCCGCCTCGAACAGCACCCCGGTCAGAGCCCCGCCGATCAGCGCGTGGCGCAGCGGGACCCGGGTGTTGGGTACCGCGGCATACATCAGGGTGAAGGCGGCAATGCTGAACAGCAGCGGCGTGACCTTGAGCAGCGCCTGGGCGCCGGACATGCCGTAGGAGCCGAACACCAGAGCCACCGAGGCCAGGTAGGTGCTCATGGCAAAACCGGCGCCCAGCAGCAGGGGCCCCAGGCTGAGCACCGCCCAGTAGAGCAGGAAGCTGGACACCCCACGCCGCGGAATGCGCACGCGCCAGATGTCGTTGAAGGTCTTCTCCACCGTCACCAGCATGAAGAAGGACGTCACCGCCAAGAGGGCCACGCCCAGCCAGGTCAGGTGACGGGCCTGCTCGATGAAGTTGCGCAGGTATTCTTCCAGGGTCGCCCCGGTGGAGGGCACGAAATTGCGGAAGATGAAGGCCTGGATCTGCACTTCGGTGCCCTGGAAGGCAGGAATCGCCGAGAGCATGGCGAAGGTCACGGTCATCACCGGAACCACGGCGAACAGCGTGGTGTAGGTCAGGGCCGCGGCGTTGTTGGGCGCGCGATCCTCGATGAAGCGGTCGGCGAGATAGCGAACGAAGGACAGCAGTTCACGCAAGCGGGCCGGCATTGGCGGTTCCTCGAAAGGCACGGTCAAGGGCTGGCACGGCAGTCCTCGCCAACCCGCTACAATGGGCATCTTACCTTCTATGGATCAGCCCATGAGTGAAATTGTCCTCTATCACAACCCGCGCTGCTCGAAATCGCGCGCGGCGCTTGCGCTGCTGCAAAGCCGCGAGCTAGCCGTATCCGTGGTGCCCTACCTGGAGGCGCCACCGGACGCCAGCGCCTTGCGCGAGCTGCTCGCCAAGCTGGGCCTGGAGGCGCGCCAGTTGCTACGTACCGGCGAGGAGGCCTATCGCGAATTGAACCTCGCCGATCCGGCGCTGGACGAAGACGCCCTGATCACGGCCATGGCCGCCCATCCCAAGCTGATCGAAAGACCCATCGCCGTGTGCGGCGAACGTGCCGTCGTCGGTCGTCCCCCCGAGCGTGTCCTGGAGATTCTGCAATGACCCCCGAAGCCTACGTGCTGGTGCTCTACTACAGCCGCCATGGCGCCACCGCCGAGATGGCCCGGCAGGTCGCCCGCGGGGTGGAAATGGGTGGCATGGCCGCGCGCCTGCGCACGGTGCCGGCGGTATCCGCCGAGTGCGCCGCCGTCGCCCCGGCGGTGCCCGAGCAGGGTGCGGTCTATGCCACCCTCGATGACCTGCGCGACTGCGCTGCGCTCGCCCTGGGCAGCCCGACGCGCTACGGCAACATGGCCGCCGCCATGAAGTATTTTCTGGATGGGACCAACAGCCTCTGGCTGACCGGCGCCCTGGTGGACAAACCCGCCGGCGTCTTCACCTCCACCGCCAGTCTGCACGGTGGTCAGGAGAGCACCCTGCTGTCCATGGCCCTGCCGCTGCTGCATCACGGCATGCTCATCACCGGCCTGCCCTACAGCGAGAGCGCCCTGCTGGAAACCAGGGGGGGCGGTACGCCCTATGGGCCGAGTCATTTTGCCGGGGCGGATGGCAAGCGCGCGCTGGACGAACAGGAGACGGCGCTGTGCCGGGCCCTGGGCAAGCGCCTGGCGACCCTGGCGGGTCGCTTGCAGAAGAAGTAGTAGCCGACGCGGCTACCAGCCCATGATTTCCTTGACGAAGGGAATGGTGAGCTTGCGTCGCGCCTGCAGCGAGGCCTGATCCAGGCGTTCGAGCATGTCGAACAGGGCGTCCATGCTGCGGGTGTTGCGCGAGAGGATGAAGCGGCCGACCTCGTCGGTCAGGTGCAGGCCGCGGCGGGAAGCGCGCAGCTGCAGGGCGCGCAGTTTGTCTTCGTCGGACAGCGGGCGCAACTGGAAGACCAGCGCCAGGGTCAGCCGCGACTTGAGATCGGCCAGCTGCACCGGCAGGTGCCGCGGCGCGGCGGTACTGGAGATCAGCAGCCGCTTGCCGGCGTCGCGCAGACGATTGAACAGGTGGAAGAGCGCCTCTTCCCAGCGCCGCTGGCCGGCCAGGGCGTCGAGATCGTCGAGGCAGACCAGCTCGCACTGCTCGAGGTTGTCGAACAGCTCGACACCGTAGTCGGCCAGTTCGCCCATGGGCAAATAGATGGCGCGCTCGCCCAGTTCCTCCAGGCGGTGACAGGCGGCCTGCATCAGATGGCTGCGACCGGCGCCCGCGCCGCCCCAGAGATAGATCAGACTTTCCGTCCAGCCGGCGTCCGCATCACAGAGACGCTCGACATAGCCGAGCGCCGCGGCATTGGCGCCAGGGTAGTAATTGACGAAGGTGGCGTCGTCACGCAGACGAATGCCCAGGGGCAGCTGTAAAGGCATCATGCCAGCTCGAACGGCTCTTGGCAGTTTCGCGAGGGGGCCAAGTCTAACCAAATCCCGGGCCCCTCGCAGCAGCCGCTTCAGTCTTGGATGTCGGCCCTCATGGCCAGCGGAAATACAGGGTGGTACGCGCCGGCTGAGCGGATGGGGCCGGCTGGGCCACAGGCGCGCTCGGCGTGGCCGTGGCGTCGACGGGCGCGCCCGGGGTCGCCGCTGCCGGAGTGGCAGGCGCAGCAGTGGCAGCTGGCGCGGAGGCGGGCTGCAGACCGGCTAGACCGAGTTGCGCCTGCAACTGGTCTGGATTGGCGGTGAGATTGTAGGTCAGCTGGGTCCCCTCTACCTTGACCAGGCGGCTCGACAGGGGCTCCAGGACTTTCTGCAGCTGGGCATAGCGCTCGAAGTTGGAGTTGTCGGCCACCAGGGTCAGCGGCTGGGTGGTGCCCGGGCGGGAGACGAACTTTTTCGACAGGCGCGCGGCCACGTCCTGCAGCACCGCGGCGGCCAGGGCTTCCTGATCGGCCGCCTGGCTGCTGCCCTGCTCGGCGGCGCTGCCGTTCCACAGGCGCCACTGGGCCTGCCAGCCATTGCCCTGGGGCTTGGCATGCACGGCCAGCAGGGCATTGGCGCCATAGCGCTCGGAGGCCTGGCGCAGCGCGGTCGGGTCGCTGGCGTCGATGTTGGCGGCGGTGCCGGCCAGTTGCTCGTTGAGATCGGCCAGCGGCAGGCGGATCGGCAGGCCGGCGCGCTGGGCGCCACGCTGGACGCCGGTGCTGGCGGGCTGGCCATCACCCACCAGGGTCGCCCCGCTGTCGGCGTCGTTGAGCCACCAGATCATCACCACCGGACGATTGGCGCCCCATACCGAGAGCCCCGCCTGACCCAGGGCACGCTCGGTAGCGGCCGGGTCGAAGTTGGCCACCAGCACCTCCGGCGGGCCGGCGTCATAGCTGTACTGGCTGATCAGGGATTCGGGTGCCGCCAGGGCACTGGCAAGACCCGGGGTCTGGCCGGCCTGGGGATTGCCGGTCAGGCGTCCGGCCAGCACCTGCAGGGCGCGCTTGAGGGCGGCATTGCGCTCGTCCGGTTGTTGCGAGGTCACCGGCTCGCGGACCTGGTAAAGGTTGTCCACCACCTCGGCGCGGGCGAGCGGACTCAGGACCAGCAGCGAAGCGAGCAACGGAAGGACGAGACGGCGCATGGCGATTCCATAGAAAGGGCAAGGGGCATACCTTAAAAGCCGCCCGATCCGCGAGCAAGGGCACTGGGTCGCGGGCTGCGCAGAAGGTAGCGGCAAAGACTGCCCGCCCGGCGAACGGACGGGCGACCAGGCTCAGACCACGGCGAGCTGGCCGGGTGCCATCGCCACCCGGACCGGAGGCCGCGGCGGGCCGCGTGCTTTGGCACGGCTTCTGGTAAAATTGCCCGCCTCATTGCCGGCTGGCGCCAGCCGGCTCGTTTCGCCATTAGCCAAAGGCCAGGATTCATGAGCAAACAACCCCAGCTGAGCTACAAGGACGCCGGTGTAGACATCGACGCCGGTGAGGCTCTGGTAGAACGCATCAAGGGCGTCGCCAAGCGCACCGCCCGCCCGGAAGTCATGGGCGGCCTGGGGGGCTTCGGTGCCCTGTGCGAGATCCCGGCAGGCTATCGCCAGCCGGTACTGGTCTCCGGCACCGACGGCGTCGGCACCAAGCTGCGCCTGGCCATGAACCTGGCCAAGCACGACAGCATCGGCATCGACCTGGTTGCCATGTGCGTCAACGATCTGGTGGTCTGCGGCGCCGAGCCGCTGTTCTTCCTCGACTACTACGCCACCGGCAAGCTCAATGTCGATGTCGCTGCCCAGGTGGTGACCGGCATCGGCACCGGTTGCGAACAGGCGGGCTGCTCCCTGGTGGGTGGCGAGACCGCCGAGATGCCCGGCATGTACGAAGGCGAAGACTACGACCTGGCCGGCTTCTGCGTCGGCGTGGTGGAAAAGTCCGAGATCATCGACGGTTCCAAGGTGGCCACCGGCGACGCCCTGATCGCCCTGCCCTCCTCCGGCCCGCACTCCAACGGCTATTCGCTGATCCGCAAGATCATCGAGGTGGCCGGTGCCGACATCGAGAACATCCAGCTCGACGGCCAGCCGCTGACCGAACTGCTGATGGCACCCACCCGCATCTATGTGAAGCCGCTGCTCAAGCTGATCAAGGACACCGGCGCGGTCAAGGCCATGGCCCACATCACCGGTGGCGGCCTGCTCGACAACATTCCGCGCGTGCTGCCCGAAGGCGCCCAGGCGGTGCTCGACGTGGCCAGCTGGCAGCGTCCGGCGGTGTTCGACTGGCTGCAGCAGCAGGGCAACGTCGACGAGACCGAGATGCACCGCGTGCTGAACTGCGGCGTGGGCATGGTCATCTGCGTGGCCCAGGATCAGGTCGAAGGCGCCCTGCAGGTGCTGCGTGCCCAGGGCGAGCAACCCTGGGTCATCGGCCGTATCGAACAGGCCGCCGAGGGCGCCGACCAGGTCGTGCTGAACAATCTGAAACAGCACGGATGAGCCCTGCCGACTGCGCCGTGGTGGTGCTCATCTCCGGCCACGGCAGCAACCTGCAAGCCCTGCTCGACGCCGCGACGCCACCCGTGCGAATCGCGGCGGTGATTGCCAACCGCGCCGAGGCCTATGGCCTGGAGCGGGCCCGCCAGGCGGGGATCGCCACCCAGGTGATCGACCATCGCGACCACGGCGATCGCGACAGCTTCGATGCGGCCCTGGCGGCCGCCATCGACGCCCAGGGCGCCGATCTGGTGGTCCTGGCCGGCTTCATGCGCATCCTCACGCCCGCCTTCGTGCGGCGCTACCAGGGTCGCCTGCTCAATATCCATCCCTCGCTGCTGCCACTCTACAAGGGCCTGCACACCCACCAGCGCGCCCTCGATGCCGGCGATGCCTGGCACGGCTGCAGCGTGCACTTCGTCACCGAAGAACTGGATGGCGGCCCGGTCGTCCTGCAGTCGCGGGTGCCGGTGCAGGCCGAAGATACGGCGGAGAGCCTCGCGACACGGGTACACGCCGCCGAGCACCTCCTTTATCCTGTGGCCGTGCGGTTGTTCGCCGAAGGTCGTCTGCGGCTGGGTACCCTGGGTGCCGAGCTCGATGGCGAGGCACTGCCGCCTACCGGGGCCACGTTGCCGTCGCTGACGGCCGCGGCCTCCCTTTCCTGATCCAAGGAGAAACTGATGCGACGTCTGTTGTTCCTATTGGCCACCCTCTGCAGCGCCTCGGCCTTTGCCTTCGACCTGCAGCCGTTCACGGCCAGCTACACCGCCGACTGGAAGCAGATGCCGGTCAGCGGCTCGGCCGAGCGCTCGCTGCAGAAGGAAGCCGATGGCCGCTGGGAGCTGAAGTTCGAAGCCTCCATGCTGGTCGCCGGCCTCAATGAGTCCAGCACCTTCCGCCGCGAAGGCGAAGCCTTTCTGCCGGATACCTATCAGTACAAGCGCAGCGGTCTGGGCAAGAGCCGCGAAAGCGAGCTGACCTTCGACTGGGCCGGCAAGAAGGTCACCGGCAAGGACAAGGATGATCCGGTCAGCCTGACGCTGGATCGCGGTCTGCTGGACAAGTCGACCTACCAGCTCAAGCTGCAGCAGGACGTGGCTGACGGCAAGAAGAGCATGAGCTACCAGATCGTCGACGGCGACAGCATCGACACCTATGACTTCCGCGTCATCGGTCCGGAGCGCATCCGCACCCCGCTGGGTCTGTTCGATGCCATCAAGGTGGAGCGCGTGCGCGATCCCACCAAGAGCAGCCGCAAGACCGAACTGTGGTTCGCCAAGGACTGGGACTATCTGCTGGTGCGTCTCTACCAGCAGGAGAGCGACGGCAAGGAATACCAGACCAGCCTCAAGGAAGGCTCGGTCAACGGGCGCACGGTGAAGGGCGCCAACTGATCTGGTCTGCAGGCAAAACGCCCTCTTCGGAGGGCGTTTTGTTTTGTGCAGCCGAGCAGGCGTGAGAGTAGTGCGTATCCTGCAGCACTTCTCCAGCGTTTTACCGGCGGTCCTATCGCGGGAAGACGACAATCGCGGGCGCGACAGATTGTCGCAGAAGTTGTAACGACTTGTTGCCGAGATACGCCTTGGTCCTGAAGCGAAACGCTCTAGTATGGATGCTCAAGCCCTGCCGTAGCGCGGGCTCGACCAAGGAGATCCAGCATGACCATTACCGTAACCGAACGTGACGAAGACCATATGTCCCGCGAAGCCCGTGGCCTGGGCATGCATCTGTGGGACGTGAAGCAGGAAGGGGAATTGGTCGGCGTCTACCAGAGCGAAGCCGATGCCCTTGAGTACAAGGAGCAGATCGAACACGAAGGCGCGTCGCACGCCGAGTGAGTCGAAAGACCTTTTTACCGACTGCCTGAAAAAGGCCCGCCTCTTGGAGGCGGGCCTTTTTCGTTTCAGGGTGGAGCAAGGGGCTGCGGTAGGATGGGTTGAGCGTAGCTAAGCTCAACATCACCTGGCCCGACGGTGTGCTCGGCGTCCCTCGCCCCAGCCCTCTCCCGGGAGAGAGGGGGTGGTCTGGCATGGGTGAGTGTCCCGTAGGTTGGGCTGAGACGGCTTTATCGTCGAAGCCCAACATGGCCCCAACCTCGATCCTAGTGCACCAGCTCGTCGGCGAAGACCTTGTCCAGGGTGATGGGCAGATCCCGTACCCGCTTGCCGGTGGCGTGGAAGATGGCGTTGGCGATGGCTGCCGCCACCCCGACGATACCGATCTCGCCGATGCCCTTGGCGCCTAGCGGGTTGACGATCTCGTCGTGTTCCTCGACGAAGATCACCTCCAGTTGCTGGATATCGGCCTGCACCGGGAAGTGGTACTCGGCGAGGCTGTGGTTCATCCAGCGACCTTCGCGGGTATCCATCATCCCCTCTTCCTGCAGGCCCATGCCGATGCCCCAGACGATCCCACCGGCCACCTGGTTCTCGCCGGTCTTGAGATTGAGGATGCGGCCGGCGGCCACCGCGGTGACCACGCGACTGACCTGGACGCTGCCGAAGTCTTCGTCGACCTTGACCTCGACGAATACCGCCGAGTGGGTAGCGGTGGCGTAGTTGTCGCGTTCTTCCGCCGGTTCGGCGCTGGCCAGGGTTTCCATGGACGGCGAACCCGAAGCCTTGAGGATGGCGGTGAAGTCGACGCGCTGGGCCGGGTCGGTCTTGAGACTGATGCCGCCGTCGGCGAACACCACCTGCTCCAGTTCGGCCTTGGCCAGCGGCGAATCATCCATTTCCTTGGCCGCATCCAGCAGTTGCTGACGCAGCTGGTCGCAGGCCAGTTTCACGGCGGTGCCCACCGAAGACACGGTAAAGGAACCGCCTTCCAGCGGTGCCTTGGGCAGGGTGGAATCGCCGAGCTTGAAGGTCACCTTGTCCAGCGGCAGACCGAGATTCTCGGCGGCGATCTGGGTCATGACCGTATAGGTGCCGGTGCCGATGTCGGCCGTGGCACTGGCCACCACCAGGCTGCCGTCGATGTTCATTACCGCCTTGGCGGTGGCGGGTTGCTGCATGGCTTCCCAAACCCCGGTGGCCATGCCCCAGCCCACCAGCTGGTTGCCGTCGCGCATGGAGCGCGGCGCCATGCTGCGCTGTTCCCAGCCGAAACGCTCGGCCGCCTGGCGATAGCATTCCAGCAGCTCCTTGCTGGAATAGGGCTTGCCCTTGGCCGGATCCGTGTCGGTGAAGTTGCGGAGGCGCAATTCCAGCGGATCGATGTCGGCAGCATAGGCCAGTTCGTCCATGGCGCTTTCCAGCGCATAGACGCCCAGCACCGCGCCCGGAGCGCGCATGTCCAGCGGGGTATAGACGTCCAGCGCGGCCAGTTGATAGGCCAGCTTGACGTTGGGGCAGGCATAGAGCGACGCCGACCAGACCAGCACCATCTCGGTGAAGTCTTCGAATCTCGAGGTGATGCCCAGGGCACTGTGGTCGATGGCTTGCAGCTTGCCGTCGCTGTCGCAGGCCAGCTTGATCTGCTGATAGGTCTCGGGACGATAGCCGAAGGTGAACATCTGCTGGCGGGTCAGGGTCACCCGTACCGAGCGCTTGAGCTGCAAGGCGGCCATGGTCGCCAGGACCAGCTGGTACTGGGGCCGCAGGCCGGAACCGAAGGCGCCACCAATGAAGGGCGAGATGACCTTCACGTCGCCCTCGCCCAGGCCGAAGATGCTGCTGACGAACTGGGCGCTGTTCTGCACGCCCTGGGTCTTGTCGTGCACCGTCAGCTTGCCGTCCTTGTGGTAGACGACGGTGGAGGCGTGCATCTCCATGGGATTGTGGAATTCCGCGGCGGAGTGGAATTCGGCCTCGATGCGGGTGGGCGCAGCAGCCCAGGCCGCCGGGGCGTCGCCGCGATTCTCCGGCAATTCCATCGGCGCTTCATGGGCCTGGTCGCGCGCCTGGGCCAGATCGGTAGCGTGCTCCTCCTCGCTGTACTGGGCACGGATCAGCGCGGCGGCGTGGCGCGCAGCTTCGAAGGTCTCGGCCACCACCAGGGCGATGGGCTGGCCGCTGTAGAGGATGCGATCGTTGTACAGCGGCCGGAAGGGCTTGCCATCGGCCGCATCCATGTCGGTATAGCTTTCGTCGTAGCTGGCCATCTTGGGTCGATTGAGATGGCTGAGCACCTCGATGACACCGGGTTGGGCCAGGGCTTCGCTGACGTCCAGGCCGAGCAGGCGACCCTTGGTGATGGTGGCGTTGACCACGAAACCAAAGGCCAGGTCCGGCACGCTGAATTCGCCGGCATAGAGCGCCTGACCGGTGACCTTGAGCGGTCCGTCGACGCGGGGAACGGCTTTTTGCAGATGGACGACGGTCATTGCAGGGTACCTCCGGCGGCTTCGGTGAGGGCACGCACGATGGCGCGCCGGGCCAGTTCGATCTTGAAGCTGTTGTGGGCGAAGCCCTGGGCGCCTTGCAGCAGGCGATCGGCCAATTGGCTGAAGGCCGCCTTGTCCGCCACCTGGCCGACCAGGGCCTGTTCGGCCGCGGGCAACCGCCAGGGCTTGTGGGCCACGCCGCCCAGGGCGACGCGAACCTGCTTGATGCGCTCGCCATCCAGTTCCAGAGCTGCCGCGACCGACACCAGGGCGAAGGCATAGGAGGCACGATCGCGGATCTTCAGGTAGGCGCTGTGGGCGGCCAGGCTCTCGGCTGGCAGAGTCACGGCGGTGATGAGTTCGTCGGCGGCGAGGTGGGTATCGCGCTCGGGGGTATCGCCGGGCAGGCGGTGGAAGTCGGCGAAGTCGATGACCCGCTCGCCGTTCGGACCGCTCACCTCGACCCGGGCTTCCAGGGCAGCCAGGGCCACGCACATGTCCGAGGGGTGGGTGGCGATGCACTGCTCGCTGTGGCCGAGGATGGCGTGGATGCGATTCTGCCCATCGCGGGCACTGCAGCCGGAGCCGGGTTCGCGCTTGTTGCAGGGGGTGCCCACGTCATAGAAGTAGTAGCAGCGGGTACGTTGCAGCAGGTTGCCGCCGGTGGAGGCCATGTTGCGCAATTGCGGGGAAGCGCCGGCGAGGATGGCCTTGGCCAGCAGCGGGTAACGACCCTGCACCTCGGGGTGGTAGGCCACCTCGGCGTTCTTGACCAGGGCACCGATGCGCAGACCGCCTTCGGCGGTGGTCTCGACCTCGCGCAGGGGCAGGCCGTTGACGTCGATCAGTTGCTCGGGGCGCTCGACGTTTTCCTTCATCAGGTCCAGCAGATTGGTGCCGCCGGCGATGAAATGGGTCTGGGGGCCATGCTGGCGGATGGCATCGGGCACGGCGTTGGGCTTGGCATAACCGAAGCGGTTCATTCGCGGCCCTCCCCTTGCTGGCAATCCGGACGCGCCCGCTCGATGGCGGCGCGGATGTTGCGATAGGCGCCGCAGCGGCAGAGGTTGCCGCTCATCTGCTCGGCCACCTCGGCCTCGCTGTGGGCGTGACCCTCCTTGAGCATGCCGATCGCCGAGCAGATCTGCCCCGGGGTGCAATAGCCGCACTGGAAGGCGTCTTCGGCAACGAAGGCGGCCTGCATGGGGTGCAGCTGGTCGCCCTGGGCCAGGCCCTCGACGGTGGTGACCTCGGCGCCGTCCTGCATGACCGCCAGGGCCAGACAGCTGTTGATGCGGGTGCCATTGACCAGCACGGTGCAGGCGCCGCACTGACCATGATCGCAACCCTTCTTGGTGCCGGTCAGGTCGAGGTGGTCGCGCAGGAGATCGAGCAAGGTGGTCCAGGGCTCGACCGCCAATTGCAGCTGCTTGCCATTGAGGGTCAAGGCGATGGTATGGGACTCGGGTTCGGCCAGGGGCTGAACCTGGCGCGCGGGGGTGGCATTCATGGCGGACCTCACGGTTGGAGCCGCGGGGTGCAGATTGCCCCCGTGGTCGGAATAGGCGGTGGCAGCGAAGGGCCACCTCAGGTAAGGGACTGTCCCCGACCGTAACCGGTTCAGCACCCCTGCCCAGCGGTATTCAACGTAACGTTGAAAGTCGCTCAGCGAAGCGGTGAGAGTACCGATCCAGAGCCTTTCTCAAGCGGCAGGACACATTCGGCATGACGCCTCTTCGTGCCGGCAGCCCAGTGGGCTGAACCCCACTGCCACCGGGGTAGTCATCAGAACTCCCGTGATGTGCCCCCAACGATGAGAATCCGACCATGGCTTCCGACTCCGATGCACGCTGGCGCCTGTCGCGGCGGCAGTTTCTCGGCACCTCCGCGGTGCTGGTGGCGACCAGCGCCATTCCCGGCTACACCTTCGCCCAGGCCAGTGGCGGCGCGCCCCTGACGCCCCAGGCCATCGCCGCGCGGCTGCCGCAACTGCTGCCGCTGACCCTGCAGATCAATGGCGAGGCGCGCCGACTGCGGGTCGACAGCCGTACCACCCTGCTCGATGCCCTGCGCGAGAACCTGCACCTCACGGGCACCAAGAAGGGCTGCGACCATGGCCAGTGCGGCGCCTGCACGGTGCTGGTCAATGGCCAGCGCATCAACAGCTGCCTGAGCCTGGCGGCCATGCACGAAGGCGACACCATCACCACCATCGAAGGCCTGGGCAACGCCGAGCGCCTGCATCCCATGCAGGCGGCCTTCCTGGCCAAGGACGGCTTCCAGTGCGGTTATTGCACCCCCGGGCAGATCTGCTCGGCGGTGGCCCTGCTGGACGAGGTCAAGGCCGGCATGCCCAGTCACGTCTCCGCGC
This sequence comes from Pseudomonas sp. PS02302, assembly GCF_029959585.1. NCBI lineage: Bacteria > Pseudomonadati > Pseudomonadota > Gammaproteobacteria > Pseudomonadales > Pseudomonadaceae > Pseudomonas > Pseudomonas sp. PS02302. The sequence goes on along the minus strand of NZ_JASCON010000064.1, from coordinate 8,677 downwards.
GTCTCGACGGGCCGATGCGGCTGAGCGAGGAAGAGATCCGCGAGCGCATGAGCGGCAACCTCTGCCGCTGCAGCGCCTATCCCAACATCGTCGCGGCCATCCAGATGGCGGGGGGTCAGGCATGAGGGTCTTCGACTATCAGCGCGTGCAGAGCGAAGCCGATGCCAGCCGCCAGGGTGCCCAGGCCGGCAGTCGCTTCATCGCCGGGGGCACCAATCTGCTGGACCTGATGAAGCTGGAGATCGAAACGCCCAGCCAGGTGCTGGACATCAATCGCCTGCAGCTGGACCAGATCAGCGCCACCCAGGAGGGTGGCCTGCGCATCGGCACCCTGGTGCGCAATTCCACCCTGGCCGCCGACCCCCGGGTACGGGAGCGCTATCCGGTGCTCTCCCGCGCGCTGCTGGCCGGCGCCTCGGCGCAACTGCGCAACAAGGCCACCACCGGCGGCAACCTCCTGCAGCGCACCCGCTGCTCCTACTTCTACAACACCGCCATGCCCTGCAACAAACGCCAACCCGGCAGCGGTTGTGCGGCCCTGGGCGGCTTCAATCGGATGAACGCGGTGATCGGCGCCAGCGACCAGTGCATCGCCGTGCATCCCTCCGACATGGCGGTGGCCATGCGCGTGCTGGACGCCACGGTGGAAACCCGGGAAGCCACTGGCCGCACCCGGCGCATTCCTATCGCCGACTTCCATCGCCTGCCCGGTGACACCCCGCAGATCGAGACGGTGCTGCAACCCGGCGAACTCATCACCGCCGTGACCCTGCCGCCACCACCGCCCGGCATCCAGGTCTATCGCAAGGTGCGCGATCGCGCTTCCTATGCCTTTGCCCTGGTGTCCATGGCGGCCATCGTCGAGCTGGACGGCACGCGTATCCGCAGCGGGCGCGCGGCGTTCGGCGGCCTGGCGCACAAGCCCTGGCGGGTGGCGGCGGCCGACCGGGCCTTTGCCGGCCAGACCCTGGACAGCGATCTGGCGGCCGTGGGCGATGCCCTGCTTGCCGGAGCCCGTGGCTATGGCCACAACGATTTCAAACTCGAGCTGACCCGCCGCATCCTGCGTGCCGGGGTGGCCGACGCTCGCCAACAGGCCTGAGGACAGCAGCATGGAAATGAATGAACCCGCTGGCCGCAACCTGATCGATGAGAATCGCGGCGGTCTGATCGGCAAGCCCATCGATCGCGTCGACGGCCTCCTCAAGGTCACCGGCCAGGCGCCCTACAGCTTCGAATTCCGCAACGATCGCGTCGCCTACGGCTTCATCGTCGGCGCCACCATCGCCAAGGGCCGCATCCGGCGCCTGGACACCTCGGCCGCGGAGAGCGCGCCGGGTGTGCTCAGCGTGCTGACCTATCGCAATGCGCCGCGCCAGGCGGCCCGCGAGCCGGACAACAGCGGCCGCTTCACCCGGCCTAAGCCCTATTTGGACAGCGATCAGGTGCGCTATTTCGGCGAACCCGTGGCCTTCGTGGTGGCCGAGACCTTCGAGCAGGCGCGCCTGGCGGCGGCCCTGGTGCAGATCGACTACGCGGCCGAGCCGGGTGTCTTCGACTTGGTCGCCAACCTCGGCCAGGCGGTGAAGCCGCCGGATGCCGATCAGCCCACCGACACCGCCTCCGGCGATGTGGAGGCCGCCTTTGCCCGGGCGCCCGTCAAGCTCGACGAGCGCTACACCACGCCCTACCACATCCATGCGCAGATGGAGCCCCATGCCAGTCTCGCCCAGTGGGACGGCGACCGGGTGACGATCTATTGCTCAACCCAATTCGTCGAGCAGGCGCAGAGTTGCGTGGCCAATACGCTGCAGCTGCCCAAGGACAAGGTGCGCATCGTGGCGCGTTATATCGGTGGCGGCTTCGGCGGCAAGTTGCCGATCTATGCCGACGCTCTGATCGGCGCAATGGCCGCCCGTGCCACCGGCCGGCCGGTCAAGGTCACCCTCACCCGCCAGCAGATGTTCCAGATCACCGACCACCGCTCGGCCACCGTGCAGCGCATCCGCCTGGGTGCCGACCGCGATGGCCGTATCCAGGCGATGGCCCACGAGGGCTGGTCCCATTCCGCTCGTGGCCTGACCTACTACGAACCCACCGGCCTGTCCTCGCGCACCCTCTATGCCGGCGATGACCGCCTGGTGGCGCACCGCATGGTCGAGCTGGATCTGCCCCAGTCCGGCTCCTGCCGGGCGCCCGGCGAAGCCGTGGGGATGCTCGCCAGCGAAAGCGCCATGGACGAGCTGGCGGTCATGCTCGCGCTCGATCCCATCGAGCTGCGTATCCGCAACGAGCCCAGCCAGGACCCGGAAAAGCACATCCCCTTCTCCTCCCGCAAGCTGGTGGAGTGCATGCAGGACGGTGCCCGCCGCTTCGGCTGGACCAAACGCAATGCCAAGCCCGGTCAGGTGCGCGACGGCGAATGGCTGATCGGCATGGGCATGGCCGCGGCCAGTCGCGCCAACATGCTCAGGCCGTCCCAGGCCGGGGTCCGCCTGGAGGCCGATGGCACGGCCACGGTGAAGACCTCGATGACCGACATCGGCACCGGGACCTACACCATCCTGGCGCAGATCGCCGGCGAGTCGCTCGGCTTGCCGGTGGAACGGGTCAAGGTGCTGCTGGGCGACAGCGACGACCCGGCCGGGGCCGGCTCCGGCGGTTCCTTTGGCGCGGCCAGTTCCGGCTCCTCGGTCTATGTCGCCTGCGAGAATCTGCGCCTGAAGGCGGCGCAAGCGGCGGGTCTCGATCCGGCCAGCGCCCGCTTCGTCGGTGGCCGGCTGATCGCCGACAACGGCAGTCGCGACCTCGCCGAACTGGCCCGCGAGCACGATCTCCAGGCCATCGGCGAGATCAAGCCGGGGCAGACGCTCAAGGACTATTCGCAGCAGGGCTACGGCGCCTTCTTCGCGGAGGTGGGGGTGCACGCCCTCACCGGCGAGATCCGCCTGCGGCGCATGCTCGGGGTGTTCGCCGCGGGGCGCATCCTCAACGAGAAGACCGCCCATTCGCAGATGCTCGGCGGGATGATCTGGGGAGTGGGCAGCGCCCTGCACGAAGACGGGGTGATCGACACCCGCCACGGCCACTTCGTCAATCATGACCTGGCCGACTACCACTACCCCTGCCACCTGGACATCCCGGCCATCGAAGCCCATTTCCTGCCGGAAGTGGATGACAAGGCCAATCCGCTGAAGATCAAGGGCGTCGGCGAACTGGGCATCTGCGGTGCCGGGGCCGCCCTCACCAACGCCGTCTACAATGCCTGCGGGGTGCGCATCCGCGACTATCCGCTGACGGTGGACAAGGTGCTGGCCGGACTCAAGACGGCCTAGCGGCAGGCGGCGCGGTTCAGCGCGCCGCCTTGCTTCCCGCCCGTGTCGCCAGCAGCACCCCACCGATGGCGATGACCATGGCCACCCAGGCCAGGGGTGGCAGCGTTTCGCCCAGCAGCAGCCAGGCGCTCAGGGCGGCGCCCGGCGGCACGCAGAAGAACAGCGCACTGACCCGCGCGGCCTCGCCGGCGCGGATCATCCACACCAGCAGGCTGATGGCCAAGAGCGAGTTGGCCAGCACCAGATAGGCCAGGGCACCGATGAAAGCCGGCGCCCAGTGCACCGGGCTGTGCTCGAACAGCAGCGCCAGGGGCGCGCAACACACCAGGCCGACGCTGTACTGCACCAGGTTGTTGGTGACCGGATGCTGGGCCACGCCCAGGCGCTTTTCGTAGAGCACGGCGCTGGTCATGCCCAGCAAGGCGCCCACCGCCAGGCAGATGCCGAACAGGGACTCCACGGCGACGCTGGCACGCGCCAGGATCACTCCGATGGCGCCGAGCAGCCCCAGGGCCAGGCCCAGCCACTGCAGCGGCGCCACCCGCTCGCCCACCAGCAGGGGCGCGCCCAGGGCCACCAGGATGGGCTGCAACGAGGCGACCATGGCCACCACGTTGGCCGAGGCGCCCATCACCAGGGCGCCATAGCTCATGCCGAAATAGACGCCCTGGATGAGAAAGCCCACCACCGCCAGATTCGCCCATTCCCGCCGGGTGCGCGGCAGCGGCGGACGCAGGACCAGGAAGGCGATCAGCAGCACGCTGAAGGCCAGGGCATAGCGCATCGCCAGCAGGGTGAAGGGGGGCGCATAGGCCAGGCCCACCTTGGACACGGCGAAACCGGCGGACCACAGGGCCAGGAACACCAGGGGGATGAGGCGCAGCAACCAGGGATTCAGCGGAGTGGACGACATCGGACGCTCAGGGCCAGGCGAGTCAGCGGGACGCGGCTCGCGAGCGGGAAGGATAGCTGACGATCAGCAGACCGCTGAGCACCAGGGCCGCGCCGGCGAGAAATCCCGGTCCCGGGGTCTCGCCCAGCAGCCAGACGCCCATCAGTACACCGAACAGCGGCGTCAGCAGGGTCAGCACCCCCAGGGGCGCCGCACGATAGCGACTGAGCAGCACGAACCACCCGAGCAGACTGATGCCGGCGACGATGAACACCTGGAAGGCCAGACTCGACCAGGCCAGGGAATCCAGCCCGGCCAGATCCAGCCGCTTGCCGAGCGGCAGGGCCAGCGCCAGCAGCACCACCCCGGTCACCCCGAGTTGATAGAACAGGGTGCGCAGCGGCGGCGCCTCGGCCAGGGCGCTGCGGCGGATCAGCACCGTGGTGGCGCCCCAGGCCGCGCCGCCAATCAGGCCGATCAGATCGCCCTGCCAGCTGGTGCCGCCGCTCGGCTTGCCGATCAGGAAGGCGCAGGCCACGCCACCGGCCGCCAGCACTATGCCCAGCCACTGGCGACCCGACAGCCGCTCGCCGGGCACCAGCCAGTGCAGACCGCAGGCGGCGAACAGCGGCGCCGTGTAGATGAACACCACCATGTGCGCGGCGCTGGTGTACTTCAGGCCCACCGCCATGCAGAGGAACTCCAGGGCGAACAGCGAACCGGCGAGCAGCCCGGGAATCAGCGTCCGGTCGCGGCCCAGGCAGCGGATGCCGCGCCAGCGCGCCAGGCCATAGAGCAGCCCGGCTGCCAGCAGCGAACGCCAGCCGATCTGCAGCAAGGGGTCCACCTGCTCGGCGATGGCCTTGATCGCCGTCTGCTGCAGGCCCCAGACCAGGCAGAGCACCAGCATGACCAACACGGCGGGGAGATCGAGCTCCTTGCGCATGGGCGTCGTTCCAGGAAAAAGTGAGCCTGCAGGATGACGGTGGCTGAACAGGTCGGACAAACGATGTTTAATGGGCGTCAGGCTCAGGAAAACTAAGGCTCAGCGTGACCACCGCCCTCCCCCTCAACGCCCTGCGCGCCTTCGCCGCCGCGGCGCGACACCAGCACTTCGCCAAGGCCGCGGACGAGTTGCATGTCACGGCCGGCGCCATCAGCCGGCAGATCCGCCTGCTCGAAGCCGAGCTGGGGCAGCCGCTGTTCGAGCGCCTGCCCCAGGGTGTGCGGCTCACCGCCCAGGGTCGCGCCCTGGCCGTGGAGATCGCGCCACACCTTGATGGCCTGACCCGCGCCGTCGCCCGGGCGCGGGTCAAGAGCAGTGTCCTGACCGTCAGCGCGCCCCCCACCTTCGGCCAGGAATGGCTGTTGCCGCGGCTGGAAGACTTCCAGCGCCAGCATCCGGATATCGAGGTCTTTCTCGACGCCTCGTCCGCCATCGTGCCGTTGGGCACCGAGGGCGGTGCCCAGGCGGCGATCCGCTATGGCCGGGGCGACTGGCAGGACGGCGAGACCCGTCTGCTGCTGCGCGAATGGATCTTTCCGGTGTGCAGCCCGGCGTTGATCCCGGCGCCGCTGGCAGAAGCCGCCGCCTTGCTGGACTATCCGCTGCTACATGCCGAATGGCCCGGCGGCTGGCGTTCGGGTCGCCCCAGCAGTCGGTCCAACGCCTGGCAGGACTGGTTCGCCAGCCAGCAGGTGCCCCTGGGCGACAGTCTGCGCGGTCCGCGCTATTCACTGAGCGGCATGGCCCTGCAACAGGCGGCCGCCGGCAAGGGCGTGGCGCTCGGCGGCGGCGTGCTGGCCCAGCGCCTGCTGGCCAGCGGCGCCCTGGTCCGCCCGCTGCCAGATCGGTTCGACCAGCTGTCGGCCCAGGCCTACTTCCTGGTGTTGCCCAAGGGCCCGGTGGACGCGCCGGTACAGCGCTGGATCGACTGGCTGCTGGTGCAGATCCGCCAATTCCGCGAGACCCAGGGCGAGTCGCAGGAGACCAGCGGCGCCTGGTGAGCGCCGCCCTTTTACGGCAGTCTAGGCGGCCTGCCCCTGCAACAGTCAGCCTGCATGATCACCTGTCGCCTGTCCGCCCTGCTCGCCCTGCTGCTTTCGACCGCCGCCCTGGCCGCCGAACAGGCGCCGGCCGCCTGCGATCGCCAGGGCAGCGAGGCGCAATTGGCGGTCTGCGCCGCCGAGGATCTGGCCGTGGCCGAAGCCCGGCTGGCCGACGTCTACGGGCGCCGCCTGGCGGGTCTCTCCGCTGCGCAACGCCCCGCTTTCGAACGTCTGCAACACCTCTGGCAGGACGATCGCGCCCCCCGCTGCGCCACCGCGACGCGGGGTTTCCAGGGCGCCATGCAGCAGCTGCAGTATCTGAGTTGTCTGAAGTCGGTGACCCTGCTGCGGCTGGACGATCTGCAACGGCAATTACCGCGGCGCGACTGACGCTTCGTCGCCACCGCTGCTGTCCGGCGCTGGAACTCACTATCATGGCGCCCCGCTGTTGGAGTTCGAGATGTACGAGCGTTACCTGCCCCTGCTGGTCCCGGCCGGACTGCTGCTTCTGGGGGCGCTATGGTGGTGGCAGCGCCGGCGCCAGGCCGCCTTTCCCTACCGCCAGGTCGAAGCCCTTTTCACCCCCGCCGAACAGGTCTTTCTCGCGGTACTCGACGAAGCCGTGGGCGACGACTACCGGGTGTTCGGCAAGGTGCGCATCGCCGATGTGGTCCAGACCCTGCCGCTGCGCGACCGCCGCCGCTATCTGATCGCGCAGAACCGTATCAACTGCAAGCACTTCGACTTCGCCATCTGCCGGCGCGACGACCTCGCCGTGCACGCCGTGGTCGAACTCAACGACAGGTCGCACCTGCAGCGCCATCGCCAGCAGCGCGATCGCTTCGTGCGGTCGGTGTGCGAGGCCGCCCAGTTGCGGCTGGTGGAGATTCCCGCGGCGGCCCGCTATTCCGCCACCGCCGTGCGCGACGCCGTGTTCGGCGGGCGCCGTCCGCGCTCTCGGGTAGCGGCCCCCAGCCAGGCGCTGGCGCCGGAATGCCCGGAGTGCCAGGCGCCCATGGTGCGTCGTCGCGCGCGCAGCGGTCGCCACCAAGGGCGGGAATTCTGGGCCTGTTCGAATTACCCGGATTGCCGCGCCCTGCTCGACATCGACGACTGACCAAGGGGTTCCTGCCATGCGCTATCCCACCACCCCGGACGGACGCTACTTCGTGGTCAGGGGCCGGCTCTGGCGCTGCACCGATCCCAGCCTGCCCGCCGACCGCCGTGACGCCCTGACCCATGAGCTGATGGAGGCGCGCCGCCAGGTGGGCGCAGCCAAGCGCCAGGGTGACGAGGCCGCCCTGCGCAGGGCGCGTGCCGCGGTGGACGCCGCCAAGCACGCCCTGGGAGAGCGCGGACCGGTCTGGTGGACCGATGGCGCCCCCGACTACAACCGGCGGATGGCCAGGAATACCCCCTATGCCGACTGGTACCAGCAGCTGGACGCAGAGGCTTCCTGACCTGATCCGCGCGGCGTAAGGTGAACGGCTGAATCCTCTTGCGAGCACCGCTCTTGCGTATCCGCCCCGCCTTCGTCACCGACCTTGCCGCCATCTGCCGGCTGGCCGAACAACTCGCCGAGCAGCATCACCGGCAGGCGCCGGCGACCTTCGCCAAGCCCTCCGGCGGCTGGCGCGACCAGGACTACTGGGCTGCCCAGCTGGAGCCGGAAGACGGGGTGCTGTTCGTCGCTGACGCCAGCGACGAACTGGTCGGCTTCGTCACCGCGCGACTGTCCGACACCCGCTCGATTTCCTTTCTGCAGCCGCTGATCCTCTGTCGGATCGGCACCCTGGTGGTGTCGGCCAGCCACAGACGGCTGGGCGTGGGCGCCCGGCTGCTGGAAGCCGTGGAAGCCTGGGCTCGGAAAAACGACGTCGACGAATTGCGCCTGGAGGTGATGGAGTTCAACGAGGACGCCCAGGCCTTCTATGCCCGCCAAGATTTCCAGGGGCAGTCGCGGATTCTGGCCAAGGCGTTGCGATAGGGTTAGCTGCCGCGCGATCGCGGCCATGAGGGCGCTCGGCGGCCACCGCGCAGGACCCTGTAGCTTGGGCTGAGCGCAGCGAAGCCCAACACACCCCATCGCCGACCTGAAGCTTCGACAAGGGTCCCTACACGCTCTCGCGGCTCATCAACTCGAATCCCAGGTCCACGCAGCGCCGTAGCGTGGAAAACGGCGTAGCCTTTTCCACGAGGAGCCCGCCACGAGGGCTTGCCTCACACCCGCCCTTCCCAGGAGGGAGAGCAGACGCTTGGAGCGGATGCTCGTTTTCGATGGCTCAGGCGATAAGAAAGCTGCTCCCAATGGAGACATCGACACCTACTGCGAGTAACTGTCCTATCGCGGCCATGGCCGCTCCTACAGGAAAGATCGGTACCTGTAGGAGCGGCCCATGGC
>NZ_JASCON010000063.1:0-30673 GCF_029959585.1 Pseudomonas sp. PS02302 | reverse complement strand
CCGCGCCTACCGCACCCAGATCGCCTGTCGGCGCGGCCGCAGCGGCGGACCGCCACGGCCGCGATCAGATCTGGCACGGGGATTATCGCAGCCGTGGCGGTGCGCCGATGGGGCGCGCCCCGACGATCGATCGTGCTTTGGCCAGGGCGGATGGCGCTGAACGCCTGCTCGGCTGACCCCCTCTCCCCCTGGGAGAGGGCTGGGGTGAGGGTGTCCCTTGCCACCCTGCTCCAGTGGAAAAGGCTACGCCGTTTTCCACGCTACTGCCCGTTGGTTAGGTTGAGACGGCGCTATCGTCGAAGTCCAACATGGCTGGCCCCGAGCAAAGCCTGTTGGGCTTCGCTGCGCTCAACCCAACCTACGGCGGCTCGCGGTGGAAAACGCTGCGCGGTTTTCCACGCTACGGTGTTCACCGGGGACGCCGCCCGCCCCAACCGTTACCATGGCCGATCTCTTTCCCGTCTCAAGCGATCCATGGCCAAGAAGTCCAGCAAAGCCCTCTCTGTCGCGGTCAGTTCGGCTGCCCCCACGCTCATCGACGTGGCCCGGGTCGCCGGGGTGTCGCCGATCACCGTCTCGCGGGCGCTGAATCGACCGGAGATCGTCAGCGAGGCGGCGCGGGAGAAGGTGCTGGCGGCGGTGCAGGCCACCGGCTACGTGCCCAATCTGCTGGCCGGCGGCCTGGCCTCCAATCGCAGTCGCCTGGTGGCGCTGTTCGTGCCGACCATCGTCCACTCCATCTTCGCCGAGACCGTCCAGGCGCTGATGGCGCGCCTATCCCAGGCCGGTTACCAGACCCTGCTGGGCCTGACCGGCTACAGCGCCGAACAGGAAGAGCAGCTGCTGGCCGCGGTGCTGGGGCGCAAGCCCGATGGCATCGTGCTGACCGGTACCCTGCACACCGCCGCCAGTCGCCAGCGCCTGGCCCAGGCTGGCATCCCGGTGGTGGAGTCCTGGGACCTGGGCGAGGACCCGCTGGACATGCAGGTGGGCTTTTCCCATGAAGCGGTGGGCCGGGCCCAGGCCGAGCATCTGCATGCCCGCGGCTATCGACGTTTCGCCGTGGTCTCGGTGGACGACCCCCGCGCCCTGCGCCGCTGTCGCAGCCTGGTCGCGCGGCTGGCCGAGCTGGGCGTGGCGGAACCGCCGCTGGAGATCCTGCCAGCCCCCGCGCTGGTGGAGTCCGGGCGGGCTGGCCTGCGCCAGCTGCTGGCCCGTGACGAGGCCTTCGACGTGGTGGTCTGCAGTTCGGATACCGTCGCCCAGGGCGTCATGGCGGAAGCCGCCAGTCGTGGGCTGCGCCTGCCCGAGGACCTGGCGGTGCTGGGCTTCGGCAATCTTTCCAGCGCTGCCCAGATGCACCCGGCGCTGTCGTCGGTAAGTGTCGAGGGCGATCGCATGGGCACCCTGGCGGCAGAGGCACTGCTGCAGCGTTTCAACGAGGGCGACCAGGGCCGGGAAGCAGTGCGCATCGACACCGGTTTCCATATCATCGACCGCGCCACGACCTGACCGCCGGTCCCAATCTTGTTAGACGTCGTACTTGTATGGTTGCGCAATCATGGCTTAGTCTTGGGCAAACGCAAGGGCTGAGACCGATTGTCGCATCAAGATATGATTGCGCAATCATCCTAGGGTCCGCGCCTTCAATAAAAACAATCACGCAAGAGGGATCCCCATGGATGCCACAAGACCGACCCGGGTGCGCTACCTGATCCTGTTGATGCTGTTCGTCGTGACCACCATCAACTACGCCGATCGCGCCACCATTGCCATCGCCGGCTCCAGCCTGCAGAAAGACCTCGGCATCAGCGCCGTGACCCTCGGCTATATCTTCTCCGCCTTCGGCTGGGCCTATGTGGCCGGGCAGATTCCCGGCGGCTGGCTGCTGGATCGCTTCGGTTCGAAGAAGGTCTATGCCGGCAGCATCTTCTTCTGGTCGTTCTTCACCCTGTTGCAGGGGCTGGTCGGCGGCCTGCCGGTGGCCTGGGCGGTCACCACCCTGTTCATGCTGAGATTCCTGGTCGGGCTGGCCGAGGCGCCGTCCTTCCCGGGCAATGCGCGCATCGTCGCCGCCTGGTTCCCCACCGCCGAACGCGGTACCGCCTCGGCGATCTTCAACTCGGCGCAGTATTTCGCCACAGCGCTGTTCGCGCCGATCATGGGCGGCATCGTCTTCCACTTCGGCTGGGAGCACGTCTTCGTCATCATGGGCGTCCTGGGCATCCTCTTCTCCGGGGTCTGGCTGAAGTACATCCACAATCCCAAGGAGCATCCGCGCATCAACGCCGCGGAGCTGGCGCACATCCGCAACAACGGCGGCCTGGTGGACATGGACAACAGCGCCCGCCAGCGCGATGGCGGGCCCAAGTGGCACTACATCACCCAGTTGCTGACCAACCGCATGATGCTTGGCGTCTACCTCGGCCAGTACTGCATCAACGCCATCACCTATTTCTTCCTGACCTGGTTCCCGGTGTACCTGGTGCAGGAGCGCGGCATGACCATCCTCAAGGCCGGCTTCATCGCCTCGCTGCCGGCGATCTGCGGCTTCATCGGCGGGGTGCTCGGCGGGGTGATCTCCGACTACCTGCTGCGCCGCGGCCGTTCCCTGACCTTCGCCCGCAAGCTGCCCATCGTCTGCGGCCTGCTGCTCTCCACCAGCATGATCTTCTGCAACTACGTCGACGCCGACTGGATGGTGGTGGGCTTCATGACCCTGGCCTTCTTCGGCAAGGGCATCGGCGCCCTGGGCTGGGCAGTGGTGGCGGACACCTCGCCCAAGCAGATCGCCGGGCTCTCCGGCGGCCTGTTCAATACCTTCGGCAACCTGGCTTCCATCACCACCCCCATCGTCATCGGCTACCTCATCGCCGCCACCGGCTCCTTCAAGTGGGCGCTGGTCTATGTCGGCGCCAATGCCCTGGTGGCCGTGTTCAGCTACCTGTTCATCGTCGGTCGCATCCAGCGTGTCGAGCTGCGGACCGCCGACGGCGAGATCCTGGGCGCGACCCAGCCTGACCCGGCCCGGGCCTGAGCCCCGGCAGAGGATAAGAATATGAACCTGATCGATCACCGTGATTCGCCGCGCTACATCAAGCTCCACCCCCTGGACAACGTCGGGGTGGTGGTCAACGAACCCGGCGTGGCCGCCGGCACCGCCTTCGCCGATGGCCTGACCACGGTCGAGGCCATTCCCCAGAGCCACAAGGTCTCCCTGGTGGATCTCGCAGAGGGCGCCGAGGTGGTGCGCTACGGCGAGGTCATCGGCTACGCCCTGCAGGACGTTCCCGCCGGCAGCTGGATCACCGAAGCCCTGCTGCGCATGCCGGAGCCGCCCGCGCTGGACAACCTGCCCAAGGCCACCGCGCCCGGCCAGGTCGGCGAACCCCTGGAGGGCTACACCTTCGAGGGTTTCCGCAATCCGGACGGCAGCGTCGGCACCCGCAACATCCTGGCGGTGACCACCACCGTGCAGTGCGTGGTAGGGGTGCTGGACCACTGCGTGGAGCGGGTACGCAAGGAGCTCCTGCCGCGCTACCCCAACGTCGACGACGTGGTGCCGCTGTCCCACAGCTACGGCTGCGGGGTGGCCATCAACGCCCCGGATGCGGTGATCCCCATCCGTACCCTGCACAACATCAGCCGCAACCCCAACTTCGGCGGCCAGGCGCTGGTCATTGGCCTGGGCTGCGAGAAGCTGCAGGCCAGCCAGCTGATGCCGGGTGATGAGCTCACCGCAGGGCAGAACGAAGAGGAGTGGCTGTTCCGCCTGCAGGATTCGGCCAATGGCTTCGCCGGCATGGTCGAGCAGATCCTGGGGCTGATCGAGGCGCGTCTGGAGGTGCTCAATGGGCGCCGCCGCGAGACGGTGCCGGCTTCCGAGCTGGTGGTGGGCATGCAGTGCGGCGGCAGCGACGCCTTCTCCGGCATCACCGCCAACCCGGCCCTGGGCGTGGCCGCCGATCTGCTGGTGCGGGCCGGCGCCACCGTGATGTTTTCCGAGAACACCGAGGTGCGCGACGGCATCCACCTGCTGACCCCGCGTGCCGCCACCCCCGAGGTGGCCGATGCCCTGATCCGCGAGATGGACTGGTACGACCGCTACCTGGAGCGGGGCATGGCCGATCGTAGCGCCAATACCACCCCTGGCAACAAGAAGGGCGGGCTGAACAACATTGTCGAAAAGGCCATGGGGTCGATCGCCAAGTCGGGCACCAGCCCCATCGCCGGGGTCATCGCACCCGGCGAGAAGATCCGCGGCAAGGGCCTGTACTTCGCTGCCACCCCGGCCAGTGACTTCATCTGCGGCACCCTGCAACTGGCCGCGGGCATGAACCTGCACATCTTCACCACCGGTCGCGGCACCCCCTATGGGCTGTCCATGGTGCCGGTGATCAAGGTCTCGACCCGCACCCAGCTGGCCGAGCGCTGGCCGGACCTGATCGACATCGATGCCGGTCGCGTGGTGAGCGGACGGCTGTCGCTGGAGGAGATGGGCTGGGAGATCTTCCAGTGCTATCTGGACGTGGCCAGCGGCCGCCGCCAGACCTGGGCCGAGCGTCATCGCCTGCACAACGACCTGGCGCTGTTCAATCCGGCCCCGGTGACCTGATTCGCACGGCAATGAAAAAGGGCCGATCCCTCGCGGGGTCGGCCCTTTTTCATTGCCGCGCTACGCGGCTCAATCGGTCAGGGCGCTGCCGCTGATCGGTCGCAGGTTCGGCTGGTTGTCGTCTTCCGGATCACGCATCAGCACGTAGCCGAGGATGATGCCGACGAAGAGATTGCCGACGCCGATATCGAAGAGGTCGGTGGTCCAGCCGATCAGGCAGAGGCAGAAGGCGATGGCCAGCAGGGTGTGGCTGAGGCGGTCGGGCGCGGTGTGCAGGCGGATGAACACCGGCAGCTGCATGGCATAGCCGAGGATGCCGACCACGCCGAACACGCACCAGAGATAGACCACGCTGCTGTCGCTGGTGACGAAGAGGTCGATCCCCGGCACGGGGAAGGCGGCCATGGAGCTGCCGAACAGGCCGAAGCCGGCGCCTTCCACGGTCCAGCCATGGCGGCTCATTTCCGCGACGACATTCGGCCAGGTGTTGACCAGGCGATCGTAGAAGGAGGCCAGGCCGCTGTCGCTCATCACCACCAGGGGATCGAAGTCGCGGATCAGGCTCAGCACCGGCAACAGCATGCCACCCACCACCGCCAGCAGGATCAGCGCATAGGTCGGCCACTGGAAGCGGCGGGTCATCATCAGCGCCAGGGTAAAGGCGAAGGCCGCTGCCGGCGCCTTGCTGGTGGTGAGCAGGATGCCGAAGAAGCCGACCAGGGCGACCACCAGCCAGAGTGTCCTGGAGCGGGCGAATTGCGCGAGGAACAGGCAGTAGACCGCGATCAGCGCCGCCAGCACGTTGGAGACCCGGGCGAAGCCGGCGATCCGGTCCTCTTCACCGGCGACCCACTGGGTATTGCCGGCGATGTCGTTGCCGCCGAGGTTGTAGCTGTAGCCTTTCCAGGGCACCGAGGTGTACTTGTCCAGGGCGATGCCGACCAGGCTGGCGAGCAGCAGCAGGAACATGGCGCGGCCCAGCAGGCGGCGCTGCTTGAGCAATTCGCGGCCGCAGACCAGGCCGAACAGCAGCGGGCTGTAGACGAACAGCGAGAACAGCACGTTGTTGAAGGTCCCGCCATGCAGCAGGGCGAGAGCGGCATAGGCCAGCCCGGCGAACAGGCCGACCCAGATCACCCGGGGCAGCTTGACCGTCGCCACCTGCAGGGCAAACAGCGCCAGACAGGCGATCTTGGGCAGATAGACCAGCGCCGAGGCGCCGACCATGTCCAGGGCATAGCGCAGAAAGCCGGAAAAGGTCTCGACGACCAGCAGGCCGATGGCCGTCCACACCATGAGGGTGGAGTAGCGCCATTCGAGCACACGCTGGAAGGGGGAGGGGGTGGCGGTTGCAACCGACATGATGATCATCCCTGTCTTGATGCCGATGGCGCCGGAGGCCACCAGTCCTGACGTAAGAAGCGAGGACCGTCGGGGCACGCCACCTTGGCGTTATCGACGGACTGCTGACGCAAAAGCGCATAGGCGGGCACGCTACCGCCAGCGACCACCGAAACCGGTCGCGGCGAGGGCGTGAGAAGTAAGCCGAAGGGATGATAGCGGAGGGCTTGCGGCGCCTGTCAAACGACGCCGGGCCGACTGGAAATCCTCAGCGCGGATATCAGAAGCAGGCCACAAAAAGCCCGCTAATTGACCATCCGCCAGGTCAGGGGGTAGCGGTAGTCGCGGCCCTGGTTGGCCTTGATGCCGGCGATCACCGTCAGCACGAAGGCCACGCAGGCCACCAGCAGCATCAGCGGAAAACCGATCAGCACCCACACCAGCAGCCAGCAGATCATGTGCAGCAGGGTGACGGTGAGCTGGAAGTTCAGCGCCTCCTTGCCCTGCCGGTCGATGAAGGGGTCGTCCTCGCGCTTGAACTGCCAGACCACCAGCGGACCTATCACGTTACCGATGAAGGGCACCACGAAGCCCAGGAAGGCGGCGTAGTGGCAGAGCATGGCCCAGCGTCGGGCTTCGGCGCTGGGGGCGGGGACGAGATCGTGCATGAGGGCTTCCTTACTCGCCGCGCAGGGCGGCTTGCTGGAGCTCGAACAGGTCGCGCAGGCCACCCTGGGCCAGTTCGAGCATGGCGTTGAGTTCGGCTGGCTGGAAGGGCGCGCCTTCGGCGGTGCCCTGAACCTCGATGAAGCCACCGGCATCGGTCATGATCACGTTGAGATCGGTCTCGGCGGCGGAGTCTTCCAGATAGTCCAGGTCGAGCACCGGGGTGCCCTGGTAGATGCCCACGGAGATGGCGGCCACCATCTGCTTAAGCGGATTGCCCTTGAGGCTGCCACGGCGCTTGAGTGCGCCCAGGGCGTCGACCAGGGCCACGCAGGCACCGGTCACCGAGGCGGTGCGGGTACCGCCGTCGGCCTGGATGACGTCGCAGTCGATGTAGATGGTGTTCTCGCCCAGCTTGGACAGGTCGACGGCGGCGCGCAGCGACCGACCGATCAGCCGCTGGATCTCCAGGGTCCGACCGCCCTGCTTGCCCTTGGCGGCTTCACGCTGGTTCCGCTCGCCGGTCGCGCGCGGCAGCATGCCGTATTCGGCGGTGAGCCAGCCCTGGCCCTTGCCCTTGAGAAAGCGCGGCACCCCGGCCTCGACGCTGGCGGTGCAGATCACCTTGGTATCGCCGAATTCCACCAGAACCGAACCCTCGGCGTGCTTGGTGTACTGACGGGTGATGCGGATGGGGCGCAGCTGATCGGCGGCGCGGCCACTGGGACGCTTCATTGCGGGCTTCCTGTAAGGCGTAGATATCAGACCCATAGTATAGAGAGCGTCCGGTTCATGCGACACGGATGCATTGGGTCGCTCCGATCAGGTGCGCTAGAATCGTGCGTTTTACATGCGTGGTCGCTCGGGATCGCCCCAGATCCGCGCATCGTCAGACGAGGATCCTGCCATGGTGCACAGCATGACGGCGTTCGCCCGGGTCGAGCGGCCGGGGCCCCAGGGCACCCTGAGCTGGGAGTTGCGCTCGGTCAATCACCGCTACCTGGAGCCCCACCTGCGCTTGCCGGAGACCTTTCGCGATCTGGAGTCCGGCGTGCGTGAGGCACTGCGTCGGCGACTGTCGCGGGGCAAGCTGGAGTGCGTGCTGCGCGAGGAACGCGACGAGAGCGCCGCCCTGCGCGTCGATGCCCGCCGGGCCGCGCAGCTGGTGGCCGCTGCCGAAGACATCGCCGCGCTGATCGCGCGCCCGGCCAAGCTCGACCCCCTGGCCGTGCTGGCCTGGCCCGGGGTGCTGGCGGGTGCCGAGGTGGATGGCGCCGAACTCAAGGTGCAGACCCTGGCGCTGTTCGAGGCGGCGCTGGATGAATTGCTCGACGGCCGGCAGCGCGAGGGTCGCGAACTGGCGCGCCTGATCGAGGAGCGCCTGGCCCAGGTGCTGGCGGAGGTGGCGACACTGCGCGCGCTGCTGCCCGAGCTGCTGGCCCTGCAGCGGCGCCGTATCCTCGAGCGCTGCGCCGAGGCAGGCGTCGAGTTCGAACCGTCGCGGCTGGAGCAGGAGCTGGTGCTGCTGGCGCAGAAGAGCGACGTGGCCGAGGAGCTGGATCGGCTGGAAACCCATGTGGCCGAGGTGCGGCGGGTCCTGGCGGGTAGCGGCGCGGCCGGACGGCGGCTGGATTTCCTCATGCAGGAACTCAATCGCGAGGCCAATACCCTGGGTTCCAAGGCCATCGACGCCCGGGCCTCCCAGGCGGCCATCAATCTCAAGGTGCTCATCGAACAGATGCGTGAGCAAGTGCAGAACATCGAATAGGCGAACTCTCATGACAGCCCTTCCCGGCACCCTCTACATCGTTTCCGCGCCCTCCGGCGCTGGCAAGACCAGCCTGGTCAAGGCCCTGCTGGATGCCCTGCCCGACATCCGCTTGTCGGTCTCCCACACCACCCGCGCCATGCGCCCGGGTGAAGCGGACGGGGTGAACTACCACTTCGTCGACTGCGCGACCTTTACCAACCTGCTCGAACATGGCGATTTCCTCGAACACGCCGAGGTGTTCGGCAACTATTACGGCACCTCCCAGGCCGCGCTGGAACGTGACCTCGCCGAAGGTCACGACCTGATCCTGGAAATCGACTGGCAGGGCGCCCAGCAGGTCCGCCGCAAGCTGCCCCACGCCCAGTCGATCTTCATCCTGCCGCCGAGCCAGGCCGCGCTGCGCCAGCGTCTGGACAATCGCGGCCAGGACAGCGCCGAAATCATCGAGCGCCGCATGCGCGAGGCGGTGAGCGAGATGAGCCACTATGTCGAGTACGACTACCTGATCATCAACGACGATTTCGCCAGCGCCCTGGAGGACCTCAAGTCGATCTTCCGCACCCGCCAGCTGCGCCTAGATCGCCAGCAGCGCCGCCACGATGACCTGCTGGTGGATCTGCTGGGCTGATACCCGCCTCGCGGCCCGCGCGCTCAGGGCGTGGGCCTGGCTGCTCCGGGTGGCCTCCGGGCCGGGCATTCGACGGGTCCTCCAGTGATGAAATATCTGGTTACATTTTTCCTGGGCGTCGCCTCGGGCCGGCGACGGCTGTCGATGTTTTGGCAGTCGCGTTATTTATCTGGTTTTACGCGAACAAGATTAATCACCCTTTGACGATCATTGGCTCTATTTGAATGTAGGGCCGCTTTTTATATGTCTATATAAAAAGATTAAAACAAAAGCCTGCTCCTTGTGGCTGATCTTTCTCGCCAGATCGCCAATCGTTGCTATTTGTTTAAAGAAACTTTGGCTAGGCTTTTTCTGGACGGCTAGCGAAGTTGCCCGTGGGCTAAAGGCGGGCATTTAGCTATCAAGGTCGTTGCCGTTAGCGGTTGTATGATTACCTGAGCACTGTCAGGGAAACAATTATCGGAGCTGACTTCGGTAAAGGGTCTCCTGCTGTCCGCTAGAACTGCCAGAGCCGCGTAGTTGAGCATTTCGCGGGGGCTTTCGGTATTTCAATGGGACTTTCATTTTTGACATGACTGTCGTAACAGGAGCGTTCGATATGACATTAAAACCTGTGGCCACGCTGATGTTGGCAACGCTGTTGGGGACTACCGCCCAGGCAGCCGAGTCTTTGAGTACGGGCCCTTACTTGCGGCTCAAGGTGCTGGGCAATGCCGGATTCGTCCTCAACAGATTGAAGGCGGAAGACACCAAGATCGTCACGGGTGGCGAATACGACTATCTGGTGGTCGGGCCCAACGTGCAGGTCGACGGCAACGTCAAGAAGGAGATCAACAACGCCCTCGATCAAGGCAAGCGCGTGATCTTCGACAATCAGCCCGGTCAGCACCTCGCCAGTGAGAACGCGGCCCTGGCGCTGGGCATGACCGTCGAGGCGGATGCCCTGATGGTGAAGAAGCCAGAGAAGGACACTGGCCTGCTGATAACCCCCGTCGATCGGCCCGCGCGCGCCGATGCCTTGTCCGCGAGCAAGGCCCAGAGCAACAAGCAGGACCAGGCGAGCAACACCATCGAAAACGTCTTCGGACTTTGAGGGACCAAAGCCATGAACACCTTCGTGAAATCCACCCTGGTCGGGGCGCTCGGCTTCATTCTTTCGACCGGTCTGGTGCAGGCGGGCGAGTGTTTCACCAACCACACCGAGCCCGTCATCCTGGGTGACGGTTCCCGGGCCTTTTCCACCCAGCAGGCCGCCAAGACCTGGGAGGACTGGATCTGGCGTGGACCGATCTTCCGCTGCTCGAGCACCGGGACTATCGACTGTACCTATACCTGGGGCGAGACCAAGACCTCCAGCTACGGCTGGTCGGTAGGGGTCAAGCTCAACGGGGAGAAGCTGCCCTTCATCGGCAAATACCTGAGCATCCTCGGCGTCGATGGCAGCTACAAGCAGGATCGCTCGATGAGTACCGCCTTCACCTGGGGCGTGAGGATAGAACCGGGCTATCGGGCGCAGCCCATCCAGGTGGTGGAACGGCGCTGGAAGAGCGGCAAGTTCCGCGGTGCCTGGGTACGGACCGGCAGTTGTTCACGAGGCATCTCCAACCCACCCGGGATGCACTGGTACGACTGGGATTCCAAGCGGGTGGTCAGCAGCTGGAGCGGCAGCGTGGAGGTGAGCAGATACGCCACCTACCACGTCTATCGCTAGCTCCGGCCCGCGCCAGTGCCGGGTCATGGTGACCCGGCACTGGCTGTGCCAGGGGCGCACGGCCGAACGCTCAGGCAGGCGCCTGCCTACGCTCGTCGAAACCGCTCTTTGGATGGATGGCAGAGGGTGCCTGGCTGACCACACTCAGCACGGGCCGCTCGTAGGCGGCGCCGCCCTTGCAGTACGGTCGATTCTGGCATCTGGCCGGACTCGCGGCTAGTCGTCCTGCCCCCGGTAGCTGTCACTGGAGCGGAAGACCGTCATGAAGACCCCTACCTTGCTGGCGGCCCTGCTCGCCGGCCTCGCGGCGCCGGCCTTCGCCGTCGAGCAGAGCATCAGCCTGACCCAGGCCGGCAATGACAACCAGGCCACCCTGAATCAGAGCGACGGGCGCGCCAACACCGTCGAGCAACTGCAGCGCGGCGACGGCAATCGCACGACGCTGGAACAGCGCCAGGCCTTCGGTGCCCAGGCGCGGATCGAGCAGACGTCCAGCGGCAACGGCCTGCAGATCGTCCAGCAAGGCAGTAATCAGCAGATCGCCGTGACCCAGCTGGAAAACGGCAACCACTTCGCCGACCTCACCCAGATCGGCGGCGGCGCGGGCAACAGCCTGGAGCTGGAGCAGCGCGGCAATGCGGCTTCCGCCTATCTGCACCAGGCGGGCGATCTCAACGTCTACAGCGTGCGCCAGGCGGGTTTCGGCGGAAACGAGCTGCGGGCGACCGCGACCGGCGATGGTAACCGGCTGACGGTGGAGCAGCGCAGCGGTGGGGTGGCCGAGGTGGTGCAGACCGGCAACGGCAACGCCGTGCAGCTGACGCAGAACGTGTCCTTCGCCGGCGGCAGCGCCACCTTGCGCCAGCAAGGCGCTGACAACAGTGTGCAGGCGGATCAGCTGACCAGTCGTTATCGCAGTGCCCTGGCGCTGACGCAGACGGGCAATGCGAACCAGGCGACGCTATCGCAGCGTGCCGGCTTCAGCGACATCACCTTTAGCCAGCAGGGTAACGCCAACGAGCTGAGCGCCACCCAGACCGGGTTGGAAGCCCGGATCGCCGGCACCAGCGCGGGCGATGCTAACCAGGCGAGCTTCGTCCAGAGCGGCGTGCGGGTGGAGGCGGAGATCCAGCAGCAGGGCAATGGCAACCTGGCGTCCATCATCCAGGACACGGTGCCGGACAGCTTCAGCGGCGCCAGTGCCATGATCAGCCAGACCGGCGACGCCCATTCGGCGGTGATCGACCAGATCGGTTCCACGGCGCGCATCACGCAGAACGGCTTCGGTAACCAGGCGACGATCCAGCAGCGCTGAAGGGTTGCAGGCTGATCCCGGCCGGGATCAGCCTGATGGGGCTTACAGCTTGATCCAGGTGGCCTTGAGCTCGGTGTACTTGTCGAAGGCGTGCAGGGACTTGTCGCGCCCATTGCCGGACTGCTTGAAGCCGCCGAAGGGCGCGGTCATGTCGCCGCCGTCGTACTGGTTGACCCAGACGCTGCCGGCGCGCAGGGCGCGGGCGGTCTTGTGGGCCTTGGAGATGTCGCGGGTCCAGACCGCGGCGGCCAGGCCGTATTGGGTGTCGTTGGCGATCTGCACGGCTTCTTCGGCGGTGTCGAAGGTGATCACCGAAAGCACCGGGCCGAAGATTTCTTCGCGGGCGATCTTCATGGCGTTGCTCACGCCGTCGAAGATGGTCGGCTCGACATAGACCCCGCCGGTTTCTTCCAGGGTGCGCTTGCCACCGGCCACCAGGGTGGCGCCTTCGGCATGGCCGGCCTCGATGTAGCGCAGCACGGTTTCCAGCTGGGTGGTGTCCACCAGGGCGCCGACGTTGGTCTCGGGGTCCAGCGCATGGCCGGGCTTCCAGCCCTTGAGGGCCTCGACCACCAGCGGCAGGAATTCCTCCTTGATGGTGCGCTCCACCAGCAGCCGCGAACCGGCGGTGCAGACTTCGCCCTGGTTGAAGGCGATGCCGCTGGCGGCCGCCGCGGCGGCGTCCTTGAGATCGGGGGCATCGGCGAAGACGATGTTGGGGCTCTTGCCGCCGGCCTCCAGCCAGACGCGCTTCATGTTGGATTCGCCGGAGTAGGCCAGCAGCTGCTTGGCGACCCGGGTGGAACCGGTGAAGACGATGGTATCGACGTCCGCATGCAGGCCCAGGGCCTTGCCGACCTGATGGCCGTAGCCCGGCAGCACGTTGAACACCCCGGCCGGGATGCCCGCCTGCTGCGCCAGCTGGGCGACGCGGATGGCGGTCAGCGGCGATTTCTCCGAGGGCTTGAGCACCACCGAATTGCCGGTGGCCAGCGCCGGGCCGAGTTTCCAGCAGGCCATCATCAGCGGGAAATTCCAGGGCACCACGGCGGCGACCACGCCGACCGGCTCGCGGGTGACCAGGCCGAGCTGGTCATGGGGCGTGGGGGCGACCTCGTCGTAGAGCTTGTCGATGGCCTCGGCGCTCCAGCGGATGGCATTGGCCGATGCCGGTACGTCGATCCTGAAGGAGTCGCCGATGGGCTTACCCATGTCCAGGGTTTCCAGCAGCGCCAGCTCTTCGGCGTTGGCCAGCAGCAGGTCGGCGAAGCGGATCAGCACGCGCTTGCGCTGGGCCGGCGCCAGGTGCGCCCAGGTGCCCTTCTGGAAGGCGGCGCGGGCGGCGGCTACGGCCAGGTCGGCGTCGGCGGCGTCACAGCTGGCGACCTTGGCGAGGAAGCGTCCGTCCACCGGACTCAGGCAATCGAAGGTGGCGCCGGCGGCGGCGTTGACATAGGCGCCGTCGATGAAGGCGCGACCTTCCAGGGTGAGACCTTGGAAGCGCTGCTCCCACTCGGCGCGGCTGGGCAAGCTCATGGGTGACTCCTCGCTAATGGCGGTGAGCAGCCACCCTAAACCAGGCCCGGAAGGGTTATCAATATATTTGACAGTCGGCCGCCAAAGGCGTGGAAACGTGCGTTTTATCGAACGCTGCGCTGGCGTTGGCGACTCAAGGTCAGGGCCGGGCGGGCCGTGGCCAGGGCGCCGCGCCGTTGCCGGGGCTGGAAGCACTGCTGGGTGAGCGGCGCCTCGACACTGGCGTCCAGGTCATCGAGCCAGCCTTCCACGGCGTCTTCCAGGGCGGCGACGGTGAGCTGCCCCAGCACCTGGTGGGCGATGAGATTGCCCAGGCTGGGCGCGGTGGATTCGCCGGTGGCGCCCCACCAGGCGGCCAGGCGCTGCTGGAGGCCTTCGAGCAGACGGTGGAGGCGATAGGCCGCGGCCAGCAGCGCCAGGCTGGCGGAAGGCGCCTGGGCCAGGGCCGCCGGGGCGAAGCCGGCCAGAGCGCGCTCGAGCACCCCGGCCAAGGGCGCCTCGAAGGCCACCGCCCGTGCCTGCAGCAGCAGGGCTTCGAGGGCGTCGGGCACCTTGTCGACATAGGCGCTGGCGAAGCGCTCCAGGGCCGCCCCGCGGCTGGCATCGGCGCTGGCGGTGCGCGCCGCCTGGTCGGCGAAGGTGCGACTGGCCTCGCCACTGTCCCGAGCGCGCACCTGGGTGGTCTGGATCACGAGGCGCAAGGCGGCGGTATTCATGGCAGGGTCCTGCAGGGCTGAGCTGTTTTGGACGCCGCCAGAGGGAGCGGGTCACACCGTTCGTCCGGTGCCGGCGGCCGTCAGTGCCGGAGCATGAAGGTGTCGTATTCCAGGTCGTCCAGCACCCGGTCCAGGCGGTGCAGACCCAGCAGCACGCAACAGGCCAGGGAGACGGTGAAGCCGTAGCCGAAGAAGCTCGGACCCAGTTCGATGCTGAGCAGGGTCAGCGCCAGGTTGAGACCGAGAAACAGGGTGCACAGCATCAGCACGGTGTCGCGCCGGTCCAGGTAGAAGAAGACGTTGAGCAGGGCCATGAACACCACCTGGATGCTTACGCCCACCACGTCGATGTAGAACAGCGGCAGGTAGTAGTGCGACATGCCAAGCCAGGCCAGCAACTGCGGCGCCAGGAGGAACACCAGCACCAGGGTCAGGCCCTGGACCTTGCAGATTTCCAGCAGGCCCTGGCGGATGGCCAGGATCATCTGCTCCTTGAGCTGACTGATGTGCTGCAGGGTCTCGCCGCCGCGCACGGCGTTGAACACCCGCTCGTACCACTCGGCGAAGTCGGTCTCGATGCGCACCAGGAACACCGCCATGCCGGGGATGATGGCGAGATAGGCAAGAAAGATCGGCAGGTCGTAGAGGATGGAGGCGCGCAGGGGGCCGATGACGGCGTCGGAGGTCAGCGGATTGAACCAGAAGACGAATTTGTCGACCCAGATGCCCAGGTTGTAGAACAGCCCGGTCGCCAGCAGGCTGACGAAGATCTGCTTGCGGTCGAGGAAGTCGAAGGCCACCAGGCGGTCGGCCGGGTACTCGCGGATGATGTCGTAGAGAAACATGAACAGCAGCGCGGCGTGGCCCAGCAGCAGGGCCATCAGCAGGCCGTTCATGCCGAGGAAGCGCAGCACGAAGGCGGCGGCGATCATGATGGCGTAGCCCAGGGTCATCACCACCAGGATGCGGTTGTAGGCCTTCATCCCCGACAGGAAGATGATCACCAGCCAGAGGTCACAGAGGGTGACGAAGTTGGCCAGCACCAGCAGCCGATAGGCGAAGGGCTGGTCGAACAGGGTCGCCAGCAGCACGAAGCCCAGGCCCCCGGCGACCAGGGTCACCAGCAGCAGGATGCCCACCAGATTGGGCAGGATGCTGGTCTGCTTCTCCTCGAACAGCCGGTCCGAGACGAAGCGGGTGAAATACAGCTGCAGACCGCCGGTGAGGATCAGCGAGCTGGCCATGAGGTAGGTCACCGTGACCAGGAATTGCCGGATCAGCACGTTGGGGGTGACGATGCCGGTGGCCAGCACGCCGATCAGCATGACGCTGATGATCGACAGCACCCAGGGCCCCGAACTGATTAGGCCGGCGTAGACATAGGCGCGCAGGGTGGCGGTGTAGGAGTCGCGCGCGAGGATCTTGCGCAGTTCGAAGCCGATACCGGCCATGTCAGAGGCTCCTCCCGATGGCGTCCTGGTAGAGCTCGCGATAGCGTTCCAGCATCAGCGGCTCGGTGTAGTAGCGATTGACCCGGGCCAGCCCGGTGCGCTGCGCGGCCTGCCAGCGACCGGGATTGCGCAGCAGGGCGAGGATGGCGCGGGCGGTGGCCTGGGGATCGGCGATGGCGACCACGCTGCCACCGGTACCCAGGGCGCGGTCCTCGGGGATGGAGCCCTCGATCAGCTCGCGGCAGGAACCCACGTCGCTGCTCACCACCGGCACGCCGGCGGCCCAGCCTTCGAGGATCACCAGCGGCTGGGCCTCGCTGATGGAGGTCAGCACCATGAGGCCGAGCTTGGGCAGGATGTCGCCGATCTTCTGGAAACCGAGGAATTTCACCTTGCCCTCCAGGCCCAGGCTGGTGACCAGGCTATGGCATTCGGCGGCGTACTCCTCGTCTTCGTCTTCCGGACCGACCACCCAGGCCTCGGCCTCGGGCATGGCGCTGATCACTCCGCGCATGGCGCGGATGAAGGTCTTGACGTCCTTGATCGGCACCACCCGGCCGAGCAGCCCGACCACCGGCGGCACGCCCTCGGGGCGGCGCTCCAGGGCGTCCTGCCACTGGGTGAGGCTGATGCCGTTGGGAATCACCCGGCAGCGTGCGGGATCTGCGCCGTCCTGGATCTGCCGGCGGCGGTTGCCGTCATAAAGCGAGATGATCGGATCGGCGGCCTTGTAGGTGAGCAGGCCGATGCGTTCGAAGAAGCGGATCCACAGCCGGCGGATGTAGCTGACGTCCACGTCCAGCCCGGTGCGCAGGGCCTCGTCCGGGCCTTCGGCGATCCACTTGGCCTGGGCCAGGTCGATCTTGCGCTCCTTGGTGTAGATGCCGTGTTCGCTGAGCAGGAAGTTGCAGCCCCAGCGCCGCTGCAGGATGGCGCCGAGCATGCCGGCATAGCCGGTGGAGATGGAGTGGATCATCCGCGGTCGCGGCAGCCGGCGCGCGGCCTCGGCCAGCATCAGCAGCGGCGCCTGCATGGCGCGCAGGGTCCAGAGGTAGTCGACGAAGGACGGGTCGGTGCAATAGCGCTCGTAGCCCTCGGTGATGGCTTCCCAGCTGGCGCGGCTGTACATGAAGTCGTCCAGGGTCACGCTGCCCTGGGCGAAGGCGTCCACCAGGGCGTCGCCCTGGGCGGCGCTGGGTTCGTCGGGGTGGTGCAGGAAGGCGTGCAGATCGCGCAGCAGTTGCACCGGCGCCTGGCGCCGCGGACTGATGGGCGCGCCCTTGGGTACCCAGGAGCCGGCGAGGAAGTGCTCCTCGATGTGCACCACGTTGGGCGGGATGGCGTAGTGGCGCTTCTCGTAGTTCTCGCGCTGACCGCCGATGAAGAACACCGAGAAGGTCAGCTCCGGCAGGCCGAGGATCAGCTGGTTGACCCAGCTCGACACCCCGCCGCGCACATAGGGCCAGGTGCCCTCCAGGAGCAGGCAGACATCGGGCGTCACGGTCGCGGCGGGGGCGTCTTTCATAACCAGTACTTCACCAGGGCGGCAAACGGCGGCCGCTTCTTCAGATCCGCCGGCAAGCTGTCGAGCAGCGCCGGGATGACCGCGTAATCGCGGCGCAGAAAGGCGATTTCGGCGCGGAAGGGCGCCAGCTGGGCCAGGGGCACGCCGGCCGCCTCGGCGGCCTGGAAGAACTCCAGCGCCCGCTCCGGCTCGCCCTGCTCCAGGGCGATGCGCCCGGCGAGGATGCGCAGCTCTTCGTTTTCTTCGCCGGCCAGGGCCAGTTCGATATGTTCCCGCGCCTGGCCGAGCACGTGGCGCAGGACGCTGCCCTGGGCCAGGCCCAGATAGGCCAGCTCCCAGTAGCCGCGGGCCAGGGTGCCGTGCAGCGCCGGCTGGCGTTCCGCAGGCGTGCTGGCCAGTTCGCCGAGCTGGGTCTCGATGCGCTGGTTGATCTGGCTTTCCTGCTGGTCGAGCATCGAATAGGCGAGCAGGCGCACGTCGTCGGCCGGATCGCGCAGGGCCAGCTTGAGGATGGGAATGGCGTCGCGCCCGGGCATGCGGCGGGTGGCGAAGAGGGCGGTCAGGCGCTTGTCGGTACTGGGCGCATGGCGCAGCACGTCCTGCAGGCCGCCATCGCTGAACAGCATCTCCTCGCGGCGCTCCAGCGGACGGAACGGCAGATTGGGCACGCTGCGCGCTTCCCAGGCGATCTCGCGGCGCTTGCGCGGCAGACAGAGCGCCGGAAAGACCGCGGCGATCACCCCGGCCGCGCCCACCAGTGGAATGAAGAAGGCCAGGGCAAAGAGAAACAGCGGACTCCAGGGCAGCGGGCGCTGATAGCGCCTGGGCAGCAACAGCCAGACGGCACCTGCCAGCAGGGCACTGCCGGCGGCATGGGCGGTGACGAAGGCCAGGGCCGCCGCCGCCACCGGCAGGTTGGCGAACAGCAGCGCCCAGCTGCTGGCCTCGAAGGCGAAGGCGCCGCTAAACAGCCACTTGCTGTTCATGCAGACCACACTCGTTGAACAGGAAGACGCGCAGCTCCTGGGCGCGGGTCTTGGGCAGCAGCTCGTGTTCGTGGCTGCGCACGCCCAGGCTTTCCAGGGTGCTGTCCTGGCCATGGCGCTCGGCCAGCAGCTGGCGCAGCCGGCGGCGATAGCCTTCCAGACCATCGGAAGAGGTCAGCGGCAAGAGCACCAGCAGGCAGGGGTGGCCCGCCTGGTTGGTCAGGCGCAGTTGCAGATCGAGGCCGCGGCGACTGCCTTCCAGCAGCGCCAGGGCGCGCTCGCCACCGTCGGCTTCGGTCATCTCGAAGCAGAACAGGCAGGCAGGCAGGGCGTGCTGCTGGGCATCGCGCAGCGAGCGCTTGAGATGCTGGGAGAATTGCTGGGCGTCGTCGTCGGCCAGGGCCAGCGCCTGGTGATCACTGCCCAGCAGGTCGGCGATGTGGCCGGCGAGAATGGTGAGCAGATTGAGG
This sequence comes from Pseudomonas sp. PS02302, assembly GCF_029959585.1. NCBI lineage: Bacteria > Pseudomonadati > Pseudomonadota > Gammaproteobacteria > Pseudomonadales > Pseudomonadaceae > Pseudomonas > Pseudomonas sp. PS02302. Next base: position 11,942 of record NZ_JASCON010000063.1, on the reverse strand, counting down.
GTGCGTTCGTTGAAGGAAAAGAACGGCATCTGTTCGATGGCCAGCACCGCCAGCAGCCGCTCTTCGGTGTCCAGCAGGGGCACGCAGGCCTGCAATGTCGAATGCTGAGTCTCGCCGCGCTCCAGCAGTGCCTGGCGGATGCTCAGGGTCTCGCCGCGCTCCAGGGTCAGACGCACCAGCAGGTCATCGGGATCGATGCCGGGCATCTCGCCCTGGCTGGCGAGGGCGCGACGATCCACCCGGCCATTGCCGTCAACCCGGTACAGCCCGGCCACCCGCAGCGAGCCGTACTGGGTCAGCAGACCGACGATGGGTTCGGCCAGGGCCTGCAGGGCGTCCTGCTCGCGGGGCACCTCGCGCAGCTGGCGGCGCAGATCCAGCAGGGAGCTGCGCAGGCTGAGGTCGTTGCCGGCGACACGCTGTTCCAGGCGATCGTGGGAGATGCGCAGGAGGTGGTGGGCGCGGGTGAATTCGTCCAGGCGCAGCTGGCGATAGTCGTTGGCCAGGTCCAGGCGTTCCAGCCGGCGATCCCAGAGATCGCGGAATTCGCCCACCAGCATGGCGCTGAGCAGCACGCCGACGATAAAGGACGGCGGGATCTCCTCGTAGGCCGGATAGCCCTGGCGATGCAGATAGAGCAGCGCCACCACCAGCAGGCTGGCACTGACCAGGCCGCGCATGAAGCCATAGCGCACGCCCATCAGGATGGGTGCGAAGACCACCCAGGGAAAGGCCAGACCGACCATCAGCGGGTCTTCCGGCACCAGCCAGAAACCCAGCCCCAGGGCGGCCGCCGTGACCAGCAGAGTTTCCAGCCAGGACAGGCGGCCACTGGCGCGGGGCGCCAGGGTGTAGTCCTTGTGGACGGATTGCAGGGCCATCAGCGCAACTGCAGCTCTTGCGCGGTACCGCGCAGGACCTTCTGCGCGGTGGCCGCCAGACTCTCGCGGGACCAGCCGGAGCGGGCGCCGCTGTTGCTCCAGACCACCCGGCCACTGGCCGGCTCGATCACCTGGAGGGTCACACCCACCGCCGGTTCGCCGTCCAGGCCATTCTTGTACTGCCACTCGTCGACGCTGCCGGTGAGCACGTACTGCAGATTCTGCTGCCGCGCCCAGTCCAGGGCCGCGCGCTGACGGGCCTTCTCGTCATCGCTGGGATTGCCGCCCTGGCTGTCGTCGTAGACCTGCGGGCGGATGCCGCGCTCGCCCAGCACGCTGACCAGGATCTGCGCCGCGCGATCGCCGGCCATGGGCGCCTGGGCATAGTTGGCCAGGGGCACCAGGCCCCAGCGCGCATCCTTGGGCAGGGCCTCGCCGCTGGGACGGGTAAAGCTCGAGCAGCCGGCCAGGAGCACGGTGGCGACACTGGCGACGAGCAGACGCGTGATGTTCATGAGGTCTCTCCCTTGAAGCGGCCTAGCGACCGATTCGATTGCTGTATTGAATGCCCAGGGTGCTGCCGGCCTGACCGCCGCTGCCCTGGGGCGCGGACTGGTAGCCGGCGGTGAACGCCAGTTCGTCGTCGCCGAGCACTACCATGCCCAGGCCGACATTCAAACCGTAGTTGAATTCGCGCTCGGTCCACTGCCAGCCGACCAGGGTGTCCACCAGCCAGCTGTACTGGGGGTGGGTGCGGTTGAGCGAACCGGGAATGCCGCGTCGCCAGCTGCTGCCGACATAGAGCTGGCCATAGCGATCCTGCAACAGCTGGGTGCCGCCCAGGGCTTCCAGGTCGGCCGCGGTGACCTCGCCGTTCTCGCCACTGCCGGCCAGCGGCTGCAGGTAGCGGGTGACGCTGGCGGGCAGGGTGCTGCGCGCACTGTTCTGCTGGTAGGTGACGCCGCTGCGCACCTGCCAGGTGGGACCTTCGAAGAAGATCATGTGGCTCAGCTCCAGGTTGAAGGCGAAGCCGCTGCCCAGGGCATCGCCGTCCCGACTGGAATAGCGATTGTGCGCCGCCCGCCAGCTCAGCTGGTCGCGTGGCGTAAGGTTGTGGCGACCCGCCAGGCTGACGCTGTCACGCCGGCCCAGGGCGCGCAGATAGCCGCTCTCGTCGGGTTGCCGGTGCCAGTCCAGGGCCGCCTCGATTTCGGTGTTGCCATCGAGGCGCCAGGTGCGGGCGACGCCCAGCCCCAGGCGATTGCTGTCCGACCGCTGGCTGGCGTCGACGGTGGTTTCCAGACCGCCGTCGGCCAGATTCTTCAGCACCTTGAGCAGCATCTGGTGTTCGTTGCCCAGGGCATCGGACTTGAGGCCGCTGCTCTCCACGCGATTCTGCTTGAGCTGGACATCGGCATAGACGTCATCGCTGAGTCGCCGGGCGGCGCGCACCTCGCTGCCCTGTTCGACCAGGCCGCCATAGTCGCGGCGCTCCCAGCCGGCCTGGACGCCATTGGGCGTGCGCTCGGCCTGCTCGGTGGCCTGGCGCAGCAGCTGCCGCTGGATGACCTCGGGTGGCTCGTCGCCGGCGGCCGTCAGGGCCGCGGCCTGGGCGTCGCCGGCATGGCCGAGGCGCTGCAGCACCTCGACGCGCTGCGCCGGATCCAGATCGCCGGCCGCCAGCAGCTTCTCCAGCTCGCCACGATTCTGCCGGCGCAGGATCTCCTGCAACTGCTCGTACTGGCGCACCTTCAGGCCACGACTCTTGGCCCAGGCCAGCCATTCGCTCTTGAGGCCGTCGTCGTTGTTCTGGCTGAGGGCGTCGAGCCACTGGTCGAACCAGAGTTGCAGCATGCTCGGCGAGCCATCCTGCCAGGCGCGCGCCTGGGCCAGCGCCGCCTGGGGGCCGCGCAGGCTGGAGAGCAGGCGCAGGTAGGTGGCATAGCGCTCGGGGGTGGCCGGCACCTCGTCGTTGGCCAGGTGCGGCGTGACGGCCTTGCGCAGTCGCAGCGCCGCGTCCTGGTGACCGGCGGCGTCCAGGGCATCGGCGTAGGCGGCCTGCACCAGCCAGTCCTGGGGGTGAGCCTCCAGGTAGCGGCGATACCAGCCCAGCGCCTCTTCCGCCTGGCCCAGCAGCACCAGGCCACTGCCGAACGGCAGCCAGAGCACGTCGCTGTCCCGCGCCCGGCCCTTCCAGTCGCGCAACAGGGTGGCCAGTTCGGTCTGGCGATTCTGGTCGATGAGCAGCCACAGCAGCCGCTCGCGGAAGCGGTCGTCGTCCGGGAAGCGCTGCAGGGCCTGGCGATAGCCTTCTTCGGCCTGAGCGACGCGGCCACGCTGGAAATCCAGCCCTGAACGCGCCAGCCAGACGGCGGGATTGTCGGCCGCGGCCGGCACGCGCGCGGCACTGGCCAGCAGCCGCTCCAGCGCCGCCGTATCCTTGAGTTGCTCAGCCCACTGCAGGGCCTGGGTCAGATGGTTCTGGTCCTGATGCTTTTCCCAGCTCTTTTCCAGCAGCGCCATGGCCTTGCGCGGCGCCGTGCGCAGATAGATCGCCAGCAGCCGGTCCTCGTCGTTGGCGGCCAGGCCCTTGTCGCTCGCGGCCAGGCGTTCGAAGGCCAGCTGGGCCTCGCCATCGCGCTCCAGTTCCCAGGCCAGCTCCGCCCGCAGGCGCCAGTAGTCGTCGCCCTGCCGCTGCTTGACCGGCATGCCCTCGAGCACCTTCCAGGCCTCTTCGGGCTTGAACAGCTCCCAGAGGGTGCCGGCCCAGGTCAGATACTCCGCGTTGGTCAGCGGGAATCGCTTGCCGAACGCTGCCCAGCCTGCGGCTTCGGCATCGCCCTGCTCGGTACGGGCCAGCAGCTGCTGCAGCCGCTCCCAGGCCAGGCGCTGCTTGGGCTGACGCCTGAGGTAGTCGCGCAGCCAGCGCTCCTCGGCGGCGGGATCGCCCAAGGACTCGTAGGCAAAGATCAGCGCGTCCAGTTCGGTCTTGTCCAGCTGGCGCTGCCGTGACGCCTCGGCCAGCAACTCGGCCACGGCATCGAAGCGAAATGCCCGGGCGGCCAGCTTCCAGGCGTGGTCGCGGCGGGCCGGATCGTCCTGGCGTGCCAGCAGGCGCAACCAGAGGTCGAGGGCTTCGTCCATATGCCCGGTCCATTCGCCCAGCTGGGCCAGTTCCGCGAGCAATTTTTCATCGTCCGGGCGCAGTGCCAGCAGCTGATGACCTTCCTCCCAGGCCCGTGCGGTGTCGCCGCGGCCGAGGGCCAGTCGGTAGGCGGCCTCCAGGGCGGCGGGATCGTCCGGTTGCCACTCGCGCCAGCGGTCGATCAGTCGCTGGGCCAGATCCAGGCGCCCGCTGCCCTGGGCGGCGGCCACCCCGGCCTGCAGCCAGGCCAGACCGCTGGCATCGGCTGGCAGACGCGGCAGTTCCTCTTCCAGCAGGGCGGCGGCCTCGGCGCCCTGGCCGGCGGCGAGCCAGGCATCGAAGGCCTGGTGCCGGTAGCCCTGGCGCTGTTCGGCCGAATCGGCGAGATCGGCCAGGCGCAGATAGAGACGCGCGGCCTCCTGCTGACGGCCACCGGCCAGACTCCAGCGCGCCGCCTGTTCCAGCCACTGCTGGCGCCGCGGCGGATCACGCCGGGCCAGTTCGACGTAACGCTGCGCCGCCGTGGCCGGATCCGCCAGCTGCAGGGCGCGCTCGGCCACCCGTTGCAGCTGGGGTGTGCTCAGGGTCGCCACGTCCAGGGCGCTCAGGCGTTGCGCCAGGCGTTCGCGATCGGCTTCGGCCAGGCCTTGCGGCTGGGCTTCCGCCTGCAGGATGTCCATTTCCAGGGCGTAGAAGGGCGTCGAGGCCAGGGGCTCGGGCAGCAGTAGCAACTGACGCCGCGCTTCGTCGATGCGCCCCAGGGCGATCAACTGGTCGATCAGTTTCATGCGCAGCCCGGTATCGTCCGGGGTCGCCTTGAGCAGTACCTGGGCGTAGCTGATGGAGACCTGGTCGGCCGGCTCTTCGCCGGGCAGGAACACCTGCTTGCCGTGAAAGGTCAGCACCAGCACCAGCGCGGTGAGGAGCGCGACCCCCAGCAGCGTCCAGCCACTCAGGAGCCGGGTTTTCTTAGCTGCAGACGATCTCACCGTCACTCACTCGTGTTAGCGGAAGTTTGAACGTCCAGAGCCCGGCCTGTCCCGACTGGCCCTTGTAGCGCTCGCGACCGACCCGCACCTCGCAGGCCGAGGCCGCTCTCAGGGTCAGCTCCAGCGGAAATTGTCCGGCGAAGGCGAAGTGGATCCGCGTCGGCGACAGGTAGTCCCATTGCTGCAGCGGGATGTTGGCCTCTTCGAGGGCGGGGGTGGGATCGCGGCTGTCGCGCAGAACCAGCCGCGCCTGATCGCCCGCCAGGTGGACATAGCGTCCCTGCGGCAGGTCGCGAACTCCGGCGATGCCCTTGGAACGCTGCAGATCCGGCCAGCCCAGGCGCGGATCCAGGCGCAGGGTGCGCAGCCCGGCGAGGGCCTTGATCGACCAGCTGCCGTCGTCTTCCCGGGCCAGACTGGCGGTATAGAAGCCATGCAGGCGACTCAGGTAGTCGCTCATCCACAGCGACAGCGGATGTTCGGCGGCCATGCCCTGGTAGATCTCTTCCATGACCTTGAGCGAGGCCTGCTTGGTGCCCGAGTAGAAGTGGTAGTAGAGATGCAGTCCGCGCAGCCGGCGGGGATGCTCGGTGCGCTCGAAGGTATAGAGCAGATCGCGAAAGCCGTAATAGGGACCGCGCCAGAGATTGGTGTAGACGTTCTCGTTGATGATGGGCGCATAGAACTGCAGACCGCCCGGGGTGGGGCGGATGAAGGGATACAGACCGCTCACCGAGGGCTGCGACCGGGTGATGTGCGAGTTGCCGCCGTTCACGTTGAGCAGGCCGTTGTCGTAGGTGAGCTTGAGGGTCGCCGCATCAGGCTGGGCGTCACCGGACCAGAACACCATCTTCACCGGCTTCTGCGGGGTGGTCAGGCGTTCATTGATATAGCGCGTCGAGCCCACGATCTCCCGGGTGAAGTCCACCTTGTCGTAGCCGGGAATCTGCATCATGTAGCCGTACTGGGCTTCGAAGTTCTCGCTCTGCTCGGAGACCGCCGGTTGCCAGAAGAACGGATGGCTGAAGGTGTGGGTGGCCACCTCCACCTTGGGATCGGCGAACAGGCGACGGGCGATGGGCTCCAGTTGCGCGGTCAGCTCCGGATAGCGGCCCTTGGGGCCGACCTCGCCTTCGATGATCGAGGCCGAGGTCAGAAAGGGGTGCGGCTGGATGAACCGCTCCAGCACCACCTGGCCGGAAAAGGGCGCGCCCGGAATCTCCGCCTTGGACGCGAAGGCGTCGCCGTCGATGTGCACGGTGGCGATGCGCCGGCCGTTTTCCGTGGTCGGATCGGGCACCGGCAGGGGCGGCAATTGCAGCGTCTTCGCGGTGAAGGTGAAGGGGTCGATGATCCAGCGACTGGCTTCGGGACCGTCTTCCATGACATAGGGGCCGAAGGCGAAGCCGCCCCAGGAGGCCACGCCCATGGGCACGAAGGTCCCGCTCGGACCGCTCAGGCTGACCACCGGTGTCGGCCCGCCGGGCAGCGTCTGCACGGCGGGCAGGTCACGCGTCCGCAATTTGACCGGTGCCTCGAAGTTGCCGGCGAGGGCAGGGTCCAGCACCTTGAGGGTCAGGTTGTCGGGCAGCGGTTTGCGACTGACGCCCAGACCCAGCCGCTTGAGCAGGGCTTCGTTGTCCAGCGGCAGGCCGCCGAGGATCAGCAGCGGCGTCTTTTCGTCCAGGCGCTGGCCGATCCAGTCGCTGAAATCCCGCGAATCGGGTGGCGGGCCACTGGTCATCCAGACCACCACCCCGGCATAGAGGGCGCTGGGCCAGGCCGTGGGCAGCGGCTTGGAGGCATCGAAATAGTCCAGGCGATAGCCCTGGTACTCCAGGGCGCTGCCCAGGTAGCGGTGCACCGCCGACTGGCGCAGGGCGCCTTCCCGGCCATCGTAGAGCAGCGCCAGCCGACGTGGCTGCAGGGCCACCGAACTGATGCCCAGGGTGTTGAGATCGGGGGTGGTGATATAGGGCACGTAGCCTTCGTCGCGCAGCCGCTTGGCCAGGCGCCGGGCTTCGTCGCGCTGCTCCGGCGGCAGGTACTCGATGGCGATGACCGGGATGCCGGCACTGCGCGCCGCCTCGATCCGCGGCTTCAGCCATTCGCGATCCTGCTGGCTGACCGGGCGATAGGTCTTCTTGCCGGCATCCCAGCCGGCGTAGATGGATTCGACCGCCATGGCGGCGGCGACCCCGGGCAATTCGGGTTGCACCTCGAAGCCGCGATTGAAGAACAGCTTGAGCGACGGCTGACGGCGGTGCAGGTCGGCCAGCAGGCTCTTGAGTGCCAGGCGCTGGCCTTCCCGCTGGTCTTCGGCCACCAGCTGGAAACTGTCGAGGGTATCGAGGAACAGCCCGGTGTAACCGGCCTTGGCCAGTTGGGCGGCGCGTTCGAGCAGATGGGCACGCCAGACCGACGACGCCAGGTTCATCACCTGGCTGCCCCAGGCCTTGTTGGCCACCGGACTGGCACCGGCACTGAGACCGGCCTTTTCCAGGGCCGCCGCGTCGCCGGCGAATTCGCCGATGGACAGATAGGCGAAGGATTGGGCCCCGGCCTCGTGCAGGGCGCGGACATCGGCGGCGCTGGCATGGCCGGGTTCGAGCACCACCCAGTCGAATTGGGCGAGTTCGGCTACCGGCGGTTTTTCCGCGTACCAGAACGCCACGCTGGCGGGCGCCGCCAGGGCCGTTCCCAAGAGGGACAGATAGCCCAGCAGCCCTACTGTCAGCCTGCGCCACCAACCGAAGCGGGACCTTGCTCTTGTTGCCTTGCCTGACGCCACAACCAGTCCTTAAACGTGCCCAACTTCGGTATCAGGTTAGCTACATTACGCAAAAGCGTGACGAAAAACTGCCTGTGCCAAGCCGAGTGGCAGCAATTAGGGGGCTAACAGGTATCGAAGTAACTAATGGCTGAAGGGCAAGGCCGTCTAGGCAGCGGATTTCAGGCGTTTCGAAGGGGGAGGCGAAGCGGAGAATACCGGCGGGGGGTGTGGCGAAACGTCAGGGGAATTGCCGTCATGCGCGGCGGTAACCGGCATGACGGCAAGCGAGCGCTATTACTTGAAGCTGCTGTTCAGGCTGGCGCTGGAGGACAGGATGTTGGTGGAACCCAGCAGTTGGCTGACGAAGCGGTTCCAGCGGGTGATACCGGCCGGGCCAACGAAGACCACGTCCTGCGGCTGCAGATGGAAGTTCTGCGCCAGCACATAGGCGGTGGGGTTCTTGGCAGCCAGGTGGAAGACCTGGGCAGTGGCACCCGGCGCCTTCAGATCTTCCGGGCCACGGATGACGTAGACGGCATCGGCGTTGGCGGTTTCCTGCTGGATGCCACCGGCCTGGCTCAGGGCTTCCATCAGGTTCAGGTTGGTGATCTTGTAGCTGACCGCTGCGGGCGAGCGGACTTCACCGACCACGTAGACCTTGCGGGCATCGTTGTAGGGCAGGTGGATGCTGTCACCGTCCTTCAGGTAGATGCCGTACAGCTTGGAATCCTTGCGGTTCAGGCTGTCGGTATCCAGGCGGTATTCCTTGCCGTCGCGGACCAGGGTCACGCCGGTCAGATCGGCGCCACCGGTGTTGGCCACGCCAACCTGGCCCAGGGCTTCCACCAGGGTGATGGGCTTGGTGGTCAGGGGAATGGCATCGCCCTTGTTCACGGCACCGGAGACGGTGACCTTCTGGCTGCCGAACTTCAGCACGCTGACGTCGATCTGGGGATTGTCGATGAAGGTGGCCAGACGGCGGGAGATATCGGTGCGGATCTCTTCCAGGGTCTTGCCGGCGGCGCGCACGGTGCCGACGTAGGGGTAGAACAGGGTGCCATCCGGACGTACCAGGCGACCGTTGGCTTCCAGCTGCTGCTGGGCGCCGGACGGAGCGGTCAGTTCGGGGTGATCCCAGACGGTGATGTAGAGCAGGTCGCTCGCACCGACGCGGTAGGCCTGCGGCTTGTAGTCCAGCAGGGGCTTGAGGTCGGGAGCCTTGGACAGGGCCGCGGAATCCTGGCTCATCAGCAGCGAGCTGGTGATCGGGATCAGCTGGACCTTGGTGCCCTGGATGCTCGGATCGCTCTTCAGGTCGTCCTGGTCCAGGTACTGACCCGGGGAGTAGGCACAACCCTGCAGGACGATGCCGGACAGCAAGGCCAGAGCGGTAAATTTGGTTTTCATGTCATTCGTCCTTGATTGCTGATTGAGTGTAAGCAAGAGGAATAAATCGGAAGGTAGAAGCAACGAGCCGGTTATTCATGGTGTTCCTTCGCGAGACGCGGCGAGCCTCGACGATGGACCAGGTTTTAGGTAACCCGTCTGTCCAGCGTGCGAGAGAACTCGAGGTCTCAGCTTTTAGTTGTATGAGCACCTGAGTCTGCTGGTCTAGGACTGGCCTTTAGCCATCGAGTTCAGCGCCCCGGGAGCGGAAAAAGGTGACGCCGTTCGAAATCTGTCACATCTCCGCTAACGAGGTCCTATGACTTGGCAGTCATGTTTGTTCAGGTGTTTTTGCAGCAGGGCCGTCTGCGGCTTCTCCGCGCCGTTCTTGGGTTCGATAGCCAGAGGATAGTCGCCCCAGCCCGGACCGGCCGCCCAATAGGCGCTGGGTACGCACTGCTCGCCCAGATAGCTCAGCAGATTGTCCATGGCTTCCAGCCACTGTGGGTGTGCAGGTATCCCATATTCGCCAACGAAGCCGCGCAAATTGTGCTGTTTCAGCCACTCGATGAAGGGGCGGGTTCTTTCCACGCCAATCATGGGATGCACGCCCTTCATGCCCGAAGCATAGTTGCCGCTGGAATCGTCGTCGAAGTAGATGTGGGCTTCGTAGATCAGGTTGTCCGCCGGATCCTTGATCAGCAGCTCGCCGTTCACCTGGGGCCAGCGCTGGGCACTGGACCAGCTGTCGCCGGCGATGAAGATCGGCGTCTTCATGTCGACGCTGCGGATGCTGTCCACGGCCGTCTGCGCCGCGCGCGGCCAGAGACCCTGGGTGTCGTGGGGCTCGTTCATGACATCGTAGCCGTACAGCGCCGGATGCTTCTGGAAGGTCAGGGCCAGGCGTTTCCAGGCATCGGCGTAGCTGGCGTAGGGCACCTGGGAAGAGCCGATCAGCTGACCGCGATAGCGCGCATAGTTGTGCATGTCCAGGATCACGCGGATCCCGTACTTGTCGGCGAAATCCAGGGTGCGCTGCAGCAGCGCGACCTGGGCCTGGTCCAGGTCACCACCGAGCTGGGGTTGCACCCGCTCCCAGAGGAAGGGGAAGCGGATGAAGCGGATACCCTTGTCCGCGTAGCGGCGGAAGTACTCTTCGGTGGGATAGAAGTAGTTGGTGCCTTCCACGCCCGGCAGGACCTGGCCGGCAAAGCCGGCGGCCGACATGTTGATGCCGATGAGGTCCACCTTGGCCGGCGCCGACTCGGGCTGAGCCTGGCCATAAAGCGCCGCGGACAACAAGACGGTGGCCAGCAGGCCGCCACCGATACGACGTTTCACTCGTGACACGGACAGCACCTCTCGTGTGTTGCGGAAATTCGTCTGGGCAGGGCTCCCTCAGGAGCTCTGCTGATAGACCGGCGTGGGTTGCAGCGGCGGTGTGCGTCGGGCGAAGTATTCCAGCGCCAGATAGTCCACGGTCACCCGGATGGTCCAGGCGATGGCGGCGCCCATGATGGAGAAATGCTGGATGCAGACCACCAGCAGACCCAGGTAGGGCAGCAGCTCGGCGAGATGGATCATCGCGGTGGTCCGCGAGTGACCGCGGGCCTGGATCTTGGCGAAGGGAATCTGCGCCAGGGCGTTGAAGATAAAGCCCACCACCAGGATGCGCAGGATCTGCGCGGCATCGCCGCCGTACTCCGGGCCCATCCATACGGTCATGATCCAGGGCGCCAGCGCCAGGATCGGCAGCACCATCGCCAGGCTGATCAGCAACAGGCCCCAGAAGGCCTTGTTGGCCTGGCGCGTAGCGTCCGCGCTGCTCTTGCTCAGCAGCGGGAACACCACCCGGGCCACGGCATTGGGGATGATCAGCATCCGCGAGACCGCCTCGGCCGGGGCGGTGTAGAAGGACACGCGGCTGGCACCGACCATGTGCGACAGCACGAAGCGGTCAAAATAGACCATCAGCGGACTGATGATGTTGCTCACCGTCATCCAGCTGCCGAACTTCAGCAGCTCCTTGAACACCTCGACCTTGAAGGTCCGGATGCCTTGCGGGAAATCCTTGTGCAACGGCCAGTAGGCCAGTGCCATGGAGACTACCCGGGCCAGCACCAGGCCGATCACGGTAGCGGAAAAGCTCGGTTCGATCAGCACCGCGATCAGCGGCGCGATCGCCAGCAGACTGTTGGAGAAGGTCCGCAGGATGTTGAATTCGCCAAAGCGCTCGTTGCCCTCCAGGTAGGCGAACCAGACCGTCGCCAGCAGGAAGGGCGGAACGCACAGGCTCAGCCAGCGAAAGCCGGCCACGGCATTGTCGAAATGCTCGGGCGAGACGTGCAGCAGACTCACCACCTTGCCCGCGCCGAACCACAGCAGCAGCGTCGCCAGCAGACTCAGGCCGATGACGGCGCCGGTGGCCGTGCCCATGACCAGCCGATTGCGCTCCTTGTCACCGTGGTGCATGGCGACGGCGCGGATCACCGCGCGCGACAGACCGGCATCGAACAGGGTGGCGTAGCCGACAATGGCGAAGGCCAGGGTGAACAGGCCGAACTGCTCGACACCGAGCAGGCGCGACAGCACACCCATGGTGGGCAGCGCGATGGCACTGGGAATGACGACACCCAGGATGTTCCAGGTGCTGTTTTTGATCATCGACATCGTGGGGGTGAAAACTCCTTGGGGCCGCCCCGCGGGCCCCCGGGGGCCCGCGGGGTCAGACCCGGCGCGCCCCCGGGGGGGGCGGGGGCGGGGTGGGG
>NZ_JASCON010000062.1:0-31974 GCF_029959585.1 Pseudomonas sp. PS02302 | reverse complement strand
TCTATCTGATCGCGCCAAGGACCCTGGGCGTCGCGCCGGAGCGCTGCCTGGTGATCGAAGACAGCGCCACCGGCGCGCGGGCGGCCCTGGCCGCCGGCATGCGCGTCATCGGCTTCACCGGTGCCAGCCATATCCCGCCGAGCCACGGCGAGACCCTGAGCGCCCTGGGCGTCACCGCGCTGATCGCCCACATGGACGAATTGCCCGCGACCGTCGCCCGCCTCTGCGCCGCCGCCAGCGGCGGGCAATGAAAAAGGGGCCCTCAGGGCCCCTTCGCTTTTCGCGTCAGCGGAATCAGGACAAGACTGCCCCTACCGCCTTGGGTAGCGCCACCGGTGCCAGATCGGCCGTCGCGTTCCATGCCGCCTTGCTCAGCTGGGTTTCCAGCAGCTGACGATGGATGGCCTCGCGGTGCTGTTGCAGGACGATGTCCAGGGCGCGGCTGGGCGTCAGTTCGACGTCGTCGAAGGTAACGATCTGACCCGGCTCCACGGCCCGCTTGAGCACGCTGTGCTTGAGCAGGCCGATCGGCAGGTGATCCGGGCATTCGGCGATCTTCACCGCTTCGCCGCGCACGCTGTAGCCACCGATGCCGCGCTCGATGACGTCACCAGCCGCCATGGGCTTCTTCATGATGGCGGCCACGCTCAGGGTCGGAGTGGTGGAGTTGTTGAGCAGGATCTTGCCGCCGGCGATGACGCGACGCAGGGTCTTGCCGACTTCCAGGGAGCACAGGTGGAAGGGGCGTACCAGGACATAGTACGGCCCCTTGCCCAGCTTGAAGTATTCGATGGCGCCGGCCTGGTCCTCGTCATGGCGACCGACCACGAAGACGCCACCCGCGGAGTAGCCGCTCGGGATCACGTAGTCGACGATGGGCGTGCCCAGTTGCTCGGCCATCTGCGCGAGGATGTTGGCGCTGTCCTGCAGGTTGGTCGAGTTGAGGCCTTCCAGACCCTGGCGGGTAATGGTGGCGCCATAGTTGTTGCCCACCACCACCTGCTCGATCTGCACCTTGGTGCCATCGGTGAAGGAGGTGGTCTGATCGACGCTGGTGCCCTGGCGCGCGGACCAGTAGGCCATGTCTTCCGGCGTCGGGTTATGGTTCAGATAGCCCTTCATGTTGCCGTAGACCAGCGGCTTGAAGCCCATCTGCACGGCTTCTTCGTGCAGTGCCGCCAGCGAACCCGGCTGGTCGCCCTCGGCCTCGGTCAGGAAACCCTTGCCGGCCAGATAGGAACCGGTCGTCACCTGCAGTTCGGCATTGATAGTGACCACCTTGATGCCGGCCTCGAACGCGCGCTCGATGATCTCGGTACCGTGGTAGGGGTCGCCACTGCATTCCACCAGCAGATCGCAATGATCGACGAGATCCGCCACCGACTGGGTGAGCGCCTCGGTCAGCGGATAGTCGGTAACCGTGGCGATGGGCCGGCGGGTCAGGACGCGGGTCACGGTCATGTCGTCATAGTGACGGCTGATGAGCCGGGCCAGGCAGCGCGAGATCATGCCGGTACCGACGATGCCGATACGGGTGACGGGGGATTGGGAGGACATAGGATCGATTCCTTTCAAAGAGAGTGTCGGTGGCGAGCAAGACCACCATGCGAAGTGCCGACCCCAACTGCGTGTCCGATCTCTTGCAAATGGAAAAACCGCTTCCATCAGAAATTCTATGACTGGGATCAATCTTTCCGTGCGACTCGAAGCCAAATCAAAAATTCATGACTTCGTAACAGATAGCGACCAATGGCCGCAGATCGCCACCTTTTTCCTAGCAGTACCGTGACGGCGGTTCAACTCGTCGGCTCTGCGCGGCCCGTGCCGTCAGCACCGCGCGCCCAATAGCCACGGCGGAACAGGTCACGTTCGCCCAGCGCCAGCAACAGCACCAGGAACCCGAGCATCGCCACGCTGATGCTGACGATCAGCTCCAGCAGGCCGACCGGCTTGGGCAACAGGAAAGTCAGCAGGGCCACCGCACTGCCGGCGCTGAACCAGCGCAGCAGCAGCGACAGGTGCAGCCCGGGCAGGGCGTGGCGATAAAGCGCCAGCGCCATGAACACGGCCTGCAGGAAGGCCCCGGTGGTAAAGGAATAGGCCAGCCCCTGGGCACCGAACGGCTGGTACACAGCTGCGTCCAGCGCCACGGTGATGAAGGAGCTGGCCAGGGTGGTGTAGAGGAAGGTGCGGGCGCGCTGCTGCGACAGCAGGGCACGCCCCCACAGCAGGGCCAGGCCCATCCAGGGCAGGCCGAGGGCATAGGCCACCACCAGGGTCGCGGTCGCCGCGCTCTGCTCGGCGCCAAAGGCTCCGCGCTCCAGCAGCACCTTGACCACCGGCTCCGAGTAGCTGAACAGCACCGCGGCGGCCGGCACCAGGAACAGCAGGGTGCCGAGCAGCGCCTTGCGCATCAGCGCGCTGTACTTGTCGACATTGCCCTCGTTCCAGCTGCGGGTCAGCTCGGGAAAGATCATCGCCAGGATGGACAACGCATAGAGCGTCAGCGGAATGGTCACGATGCGGTAGGAGAAGGACAGCATGGTGATATTGCCTTCGGCCAGCAGCGAGGCGAAGAAGCGCTCCGCCAGCATGCAGCCCTGCTGGGCGCCGGCGGCGAGCAGCACCGGCGCGAAGGTCACGGCGAAGGGACTGCCCTCGGGCTTCTCGAAGGCGACCGAGCGCTGGCTGAGATAGCCCAGCCGCCGGTGCTGGATGACGATCAGCAGCACCTGGGGCAGCAACATGCCGGTGAACAGCGCGATGCCACTCGGCTGCAGGATGACGATGGCCAGGATGGCGCCCAGATTGAGCATCAGGGTGCGGGTCATCGGCAGGATGAAGATGCGATCCAGGTTGAGCAGCGCGCCCTGGCAATAGAGGATGGCCTGCACGCAGATCAGCAGGGTGCCGACGGCGAAGACCAGCTTGCCGGTCTCGACCTGCTCATCGCTCCAGCCCGGGGCCAGGGCATGCATCAGCCAGGGACTGGCGAGGACGCCGATCACCGACAGCAGCAGGCCGAACAGGCCGATGCGCCAGTACAGCCAGCGACCGACCTGCTCGTACTGGGCGTTGCAGCGGTCACGGATGCGTTGCAGATAGGGGATCATGGCATCGCGCAGGGCGAGGCCGAAGAAGCTCTCGAAGAACACTGGCAGGATGAGCGCGACAAAGATCAGGTCGGCTTCCCAGCTCACGCCGAATTGGCGGGCGATCAGCAGGTCGCGCAGGAACCCCAGCAGGAAGCTGGCGACGGTGATGACCAGGATGATGAGGGTCGAACTCACGCCCGCACCTCGGTCGACCCAGACAGGTCAAGCACGGCAATAAGCGGACGGATAAAGATGGCAGGCATTGGCGGTCTCGTTCCGTGAGCCGGAGATGATCCGGATGAAGGCGGGCAACGGTGCCCGTTTGGTCCAGACTCAAAGACAACCTTCCGCTGTTAAGTTTCCCGAAGCAAATTCGGAGACACGCAGAAATGTCGAACGATTGGCAAATTGCCATGACTGGCTGGCGACTGCCCGCCGAGCGGTAGTCCTTGCAATGGTCAGGCATAGCGACTACTGTATATATAACCAGATACAGAATACGAGGTGACGCATGGCCGTCGAAGTGTTGTATCGCAGCAGCCGAGATCCGGAGCGCCTGTTCATGGATAAAGCCGAAGCCGATCGTCACGACAAGATGTTGGAGCTGGCCGAGTCGCTCGCCAGCGTGCTGGACAAGGCCGTACCCGGTCTTGCCGAAAAGCAGTGCGAAGACCTCGGGCTGTTCATGGCCCGCAATCGCGAGGTCTTTGCCCGGGCATTTCGCAACCAGCCGGATGCATTGGGCGAGTTGGACCTGCCCAGCTAGCAAGGGGCGCCGCCCCTCGGGTAGCCTGGGAAGAGATCTGAGCCGGAGAAAGCCTCTTGTCCCTTCCCATCATCTTCGATACCGATCCTGGCGTGGACGACGCCCAGGCCATCGCCCTGCTGTTTGCCGATCCCGCCTTCGAGGTGATCGGCCTGACCACGACCTTTGGCAACGTGCCGGTCACCACGGCGACCCGCAACGCCCTGCTGCTCACCGAGCTGGCTGGCCGGGATACGCCTGTCGCCGCGGGTGTCGCCGAACCCCTGGTCAAGCCGGCCGGCAACCATGCCCTGCACGTGCATGGCCAGGATGGCCTGGGCAATCAGCAGCTCCCCGCGCCGAGCCAAGCGCCCCACGCCCTGGACGCCGCGCGTTTCATCGTCGAGCAGACCCGCCTGCGACCGGGTGAGATCACCCTGGTGGCGGTCGGGCCGCTGGGCAACCTGGCCCTCGCCCTGGCGCTGGATCCCACGGTCGCCGAGCGCGTCCGCGAGGTGGTGGTGATGGGCGGCGCCATCGTCGAGCCGGGCAACGTCACGCCGGTGGCCGAAGCCAATATCTTTTCCGATCCCCATGCCGCGGCGCGGGTCTTCGCCGCCCCCTGGCCGCTGACCCTGGTCGGCCTCGACGCCACCCACCGCGCCGTCCTCGACCCGCCCCGCCTGCAGCGCATCGCGGCGCGCCAGGGCGCCCTCGGTGAGGTGCTCGCGCGCAGCTATGATTTCTATGCGGACTTCTACCGCAGCGTGAAGGACATCGACGGCTGCCATCCCCATGACAGCTGCGCCCTCGCCTATCTGCGTCGTCCCGAACTGTTCCACACCGCGCGCGGCCATCTCAGCGTCGGTACCCAAGGCCTGGCGGAAGGCCAGACCTTCTTCGCGCCCGAGGGTCGCGCCTACCTGGACGGGCGCTGGTCCGGCAATCCGCTGGTAACCGTCTGCCTGGGCATGGACGGCGCCGCCATGGTCGCCTGGATGGAAGAGGTCCTGACCGCAACCGAGCGGTAAGGGGTCACGCGCCGCCGTTCGGGCTCCAGGCGATCGACAGGCGAAAAAAAGGCCCCTTGCGGGGCCTTTTCTACATCCGGGATCAGTTGACCTTGGGATCCAGTTCGCCGCGGGCATAACGCTCGAACATGGCATCCAGGGAGATCGGCTTGATCTTGGAGGCCTGGCCGGCGGTGCCGAAGGCTTCGTAACGGGCGATGCAGACTTCGCGCATGGCGGTCACGGTCTTGGCCAGGTACTTGCGCGGATCGAACTCGCTGCGGTTCTTGGCCATGAACTCGCGGATGGCACCGGTGGACGCCAGACGCAGGTCGGTGTCGATGTTGACCTTGCGGACCCCGTACTTGATGCCTTCGACGATCTCTTCGACCGGCACGCCGTAGGTTTCCTTGATGTCGCCACCGTACTCGTTGATGATCTTCAGCCACTCCTGGGGCACCGAGCTGGAACCGTGCATGACCAGGTGGGTGTCCGGGATGCGCGCGTGGATTTCCTTGATGCGCTGGATCGACAGGGTGTCCCCGGTCGGCGGCTTGGTGAACTTGTAGGCGCCATGGCTGGTGCCGATGGCGATGGCCAGGGCGTCGACCTTGGTGGCCTTGACGAACTGGGCGGCTTCTTCCGGATCGGTCAGCAGCTGGCTGTGATCCAGGGTGCCTTCGGCGCCCACGCCGTCTTCTTCACCGGCCATGCCGGTCTCCAGGCTGCCCAGGCAACCCAGCTCGCCTTCCACGGACACGCCGCAGGCATGGGCGAAGGCCACGGTCTGCTGGGTGACGCGCACGTTGTAGTCGTAGTCGGACGGCGTCTTGCCGTCGGCCATCAGCGAGCCGTCCATCATCACCGAGGAGAAGCCCAGCTGGATGGAACGCTGGCAGATGTCGGGGGTGGTGCCGTGGTCCTGGTGCATGACCACCGGGATGTGCGGGAATTCTTCCACCGCGGCCAGGATCAGGTGACGCAGGAAGGGAGCGCCGGCGTACTTGCGGGCACCGGCGGAGGCCTGGACGATGACCGGCGAATCGGTCTTGTCGGCGGCTTCCATGATGGCGCGCATCTGCTCGAGGTTGTTGACGTTGAAGGCCGGAACGCCGTAGCCGAATTCGGCGGCGTGATCCAGCAGCTGACGCATGCTGACGAGTGCCATTGGTGATTATCTCCCTACAAAGGCGGTGGTGGCGCCAGCCTGCATGAGCGGCTGGCAGGGTTCAAGCGGCCGACCCCTGGCCGCCCTGGATTAATCGGTTCAGCTGACATTCGCCCGTTCAAGGCGTCCGGCAACCGCGGCCGATGAGGTCGTTGTTGGCGATCCAGTAGACGAGTCCCTGATCGCCGCGGATATGCAAGGCCACCAGCCCGTCGGTATAGGACTGGCCGTCGGTGGCCGGTTCGCGGTTGAGATGGCGGATCAGGCCATCGCCTTCCAGCTTGAGGTCGACGATGGACTGGCTGCGATCCACATAGCGCCAGTCGAAGGCCGCCTTGGAATCGCAGACCCAGTGGGTCCAGCCGCCGGTCTGCTGCGCGCCGCGGCCGGCGCAACCGGCCAGCAGGGCGAGACTCAGCAGCCCGAGGGCGAGCGTGCGCCCCTTCACTGGGCGCAACCGCTGGCAGGACGGCTGGCGTTGCCGGTGAGCGTATCGACGCGCTCGCCGTTCTGCGCCGTGGGCGTGGCGGCCGCCGCGGGCGGCGGCGCGAACACCGCGCAGGCCTTGTCGGCATTGCCACCGGCGCAACCGGCCAGCATCAGGACAGCGGAACAGACGAGCAGCGGCGTACGCATGGCGATTACTCCTGGGCGCGTTGCTGGAGGACTTCGACGGCCGGCAGGACCTTGCCCTCGACGAATTCGAGGAAGGCGCCACCCCCGGTGGAGATATAGGAGACCTTCTCGCCGATGCCGTATTTGTCGATGGCGGCCAGGGTGTCGCCACCGCCGGCAATGGAGAAGGCGTCGCTGTCGGCAATGGCCTGGGCCAGGGTGCGGGTGCCTTCGCCGAACTGGTCGAATTCGAAGACGCCGACCGGACCGTTCCAGAGGATGGTCTTGGCCGATTTGAGCAGGTCGGCGAATTGCTGGGCGCTGACCGGGCCGATGTCGAGGATCATGTCGTCGTCGGCCACGTCGTTGATCGACTTGGTGACGGCTTCGGCGGTCTCGGCGAATTCCTTGGCGACCACCACGTCGACCGGCAGCGGCACGCTGACCTTGGCGGCGATGGCCTTGGCGGTGTCTACCAGATCTGCTTCGTACAGCGACTTGCCGACCTTGTAGCCGGCCGCGGCCAGGAAGGTGTTGGCGATGCCGCCGCCGACGATCAGCTGGTCACAGATCTGCGCCAGGGAATTGAGCACGTCCAGCTTGGTGGACACCTTGGAGCCGGCGACGATGGCCGCCATCGGCCGGGCCGGATTGCCCAGCGCCTTGCCCAGCGCGTCCAGCTCGCCGGCCAGCAGCGGACCGGCCGCGGCAACCTTGGCGAACTTGGCCACGCCGTGGGTCGAGCCCTCGGCGCGGTGGGCGGTGCCGAAGGCGTCCATGACGAAGATGTCGCACAGGGCGGCATAGTGCTTCGCCAGGTCATCGGCGTTCTTTTTCTCGCCCACGTTGAAGCGCACGTTCTCCAGCAGTACCAGCTGACCCGGCTCGACCTGGACGCCGTTCAGATAGTCCTTCACCAGCGGCACGTCACGACCCAGGGCCTTGCTCAGATAGGCGGCGACCGGTGCCAGGCTGTTTTCCTCGCTGAATTCGCCCTCGGTGGGACGGCCCAGGTGCGAGCAGACGATCACCGCGGCACCCTTTTCCAGGGCCAGCTTGAGGGTCGGCAGGGCGGCGACCAGGCGGGCATCGCTCTTGATCTGGCCTTCCTTCACCGGAACGTTGAGGTCTTCGCGAATCAGGACGCGCTTACCCTTCAGATCGAGGTCGCTCATTTTCAACACGGACATACAGGCAATCCCTTAGTTGTGCTTGTTTCAGGTGGGCTTGGCGATGCGCAGCCAATGGCCGGCGACGTCGAGCATGCGGTTGGCGAAGCCCCATTCGTTGTCGAACCACACCAGCAGATTGACCAGCCGGGGGCCGGAAACGCGGGTCTGGCTACCATCGACGATAGCGGAATGGGGATCGTGGTTGAAATCGCAGGAGGCGTGGGGCAACTCGGTGTAGTCGATCAGCCCGGCCAGGGGACCGCTCCGGGCGGCGTCACGCAACAGGGTGTTGAGGGCGGGCGCCGTGGTGTCGCGGCCGACAATGCAGGTGATGTCCAGGCAGGAGACGTTGACCGTGGGTACGCGCACGGCGCGGGCCTGGATGCGCCCGCCGAGCTCGGGCAGCAGGCGCTCGATGCCGCGCGCCAGGCCGGTCGCCACCGGGATGATCGACTGGAACGCCGAACGCGTCCGCCGCAGATCTTCGGCATGGTAGGCGTCGATCACGGGCTGGTCGTTCATGGCCGAGTGGATCGTGGTGATGGAGACGTACTCCAGACCCAGGGTCTCGTGCAAAAGTTTCAGCACCGGGACGCTGCAGTTGGTGGTACAGGAGGCATTCGAGACCAGCGTCTCGTCACCGCGCAGGGTCTGCTGGTTGACCCCGTAGACCACGGTGGCGTCCACGTCGGTCTCGCTGACCATGGGCTGGGAGAACAGCACCCGCGGCGCACCTGCGGCGAGAAAGCGTCCGGCCTCGGCGCGGGTGCTGAAGGCACCGGAGCATTCCAGCACCAGATCGACGTCCAGCGCCCGCCAGTCCACCCGCTCGGGCTCGGCTTCGCGGCGGATCTCCAGGGCCTGATCGCCGATGCGCAGGCGCTCACCCTCCAGCGCGACCCGACCGGGAAAGCGGCCATGGGTGGAGTCGAAGCGGGTGAGGTACTCCAGGCTGGGCCGGTCGGCCAGATCGTTGAGGGCGACGATGGCGAACTCGGTGGCCGCGCCGCGCTCGTGCAGCGCACGCAACACGCAACGACCGATGCGACCGTAGCCGTTGAGAGCGAGGCGATAGCGAGCGGAACTCATGCGTGAACGGACCCGGGCGCAAGCGAAAGGCCGATTATGCGGCGGTTCGACGACGAATGGGAGTCGCCAGGGTAGTCAGGTCGACTTTCGCACTACAAAAAGGCGCTCTCCTTGGCAGACAGGAAAGAAATCCGCCGCCTGGCCGGGCATGCCTGCCGCAGCGACAACGGATCGCGGTCTGCAGGGAGGCCTTACAGGTAGTCCCATGGGTTGCGGGGCTACCTGACGCTTCGCCCATGGCCTGGCAAAAACCCTCATCCGAGGGCGATAGATCAAAGGCATGACCCAGATCAAAAACCCCACTTGTTGTGTTGTAGAAATTACAAAACACCATATGTAGTATCTGGAACGAACTTGAGGCCCAAGCCGCGCTCGAAGGAAAAGACCCGCGCCGCTCCGGCCGACGCCCGCTGGCGACAGGCTTTTTCTTCTGAGTTCGCCCCACTACGGACAGGAGTCAGCCATGACCATCACCATCTACAGCAAGCCCGCCTGCGTGCAGTGCAACGCCACCTATCGTGCCCTCGACCGTCAGGGCATCACCTACCAGGTGGTGGATATCGAGCAGGATGCCCAGGCGCGCCAGACCGTGGAATCCCTGGGCTATCGCCAGGTGCCGGTGGTGGTGGCCGGTGACGACCACTGGGCCGGCTTCCGCCCGGACAAGCTCGGCCAACTGGTGGCCTGAGGCCGGGGCCATGGGCGAGCTGCTGTATTTCTCCAGCACCTCGGAGAACACCCACAGATTCGTCGAGAAACTCGGGCTGCCGGCGCGGCGCATCCCCCAGGATCCCGCCGCCGAACCGCTCAAGGCCCGCGAGCCCTACATCCTGGTCTTGCCGACCTATGGCGGCGGCGGCAGCAAGGGCGCGGTGCCCAAGCCGGTGATCCACTTTCTCAACGATCCGCACAATCGCGCCCTGATCCGCGGCGTCATCGCCGCCGGCAACACCAACTTCGGCGAGGGCTACTGCCTGGGTGGACGTATCGTCGCCCAGAAATGCGCGGTGCCCCTGCTCTACCAATTCGAATTGCTCGGCACGACGGAGGATGTCGACCGGGTGCGCACGGGAGTGAATGACTTTTGGCAACGGCAGGCCTGACCCCGACCGGCAGCGACGCGGACTATCACGCGCTCAATGCCATGCTCAATCTCTATGGTCCCAACGGCGAGCTGCAACTCGACAAGGACCGCCAGGCGGCGCGGCAGTACTTTCTGCAGCACGTCAACCAGAACACGGTGTTCTTCCATAACCTGGACGAGAAACTCGGCTATCTGGTGGACAAGGGCTACTACGAGGCGGCGGTGCTGGAGCAATACGCGCCGGCCTTCGTGAAGGCGCTGTTCGAGCGCGCCTATGCCTACAAATTCCGTTTCCAGAGCTTTCTCGGTGCCTTCAAGTACTACACCAGCTACACCCTCAAGACCTTCGACGGCCAGCGCTACCTGGAACGCTACGAAGACCGGGTGTGCCTGGTCGCCCTGAGTCTGGCGCGCGGTGACGAACAGCTGGCCGAGTCCCTGGTGGACGAGATGATCAGCGGCCGTTTCCAGCCGGCCACCCCGACCTTCCTGAACGCCGGCAAGCGCCAGCGCGGCGAGCTGGTGTCCTGCTTCCTCCTGCGCATCGAAGACAACATGGAGTCCATCGGCCGCGCGGTGAATTCGGCGCTGCAGCTGTCCAAGCGTGGCGGTGGCGTGGCCTTCCTGCTGAGCAACGTGCGCGAGGTCGGGGCGCCGATCAAGCGCATCGAGAACCAGTCCTCCGGCATCATCCCGATCATGAAGCTGCTGGAAGACGCCTTCTCCTATGCCAACCAGCTGGGATCGCGCCAGGGCGCCGGCGCCGTCTACCTCAACGCCCATCACCCGGACATCCTGAGATTCCTCGACACCAAGCGCGAGAACGCCGACGAGAAGATCCGCATCAAGACCCTGTCCCTCGGCGTGGTCATCCCGGACATCACCTTCGAGCTGGCCAAGCGCAACGCCGACATGTACCTGTTCTCGCCCTACGACGTGGAGCGGGTCTATGGCGTGCCCTTCGCCGATATAAGCGTCAGCGAGAAATACGCGGAGATGGTGGCCGATGCGCGCATCCGCAAGCGCAAGATCAACGCCCGCGAATTCTTCCAGACCCTGGCGGAGATCCAGTTCGAGTCCGGCTATCCCTACCTGATGTTCGAAGACACGGTGAATCGCGCCAATCCCATCGCCGGACGCATCAACATGAGCAACCTCTGCTCGGAGATCCTCCAGGTCAACACCCCCAGCCGCTTCGACGAAGACCTGGGCTATGAGCACATCGGCCAGGACATCTCCTGCAACCTGGGTTCGCTGAACATCGCCCGCACCATGGATTCACCGGACCTGGGCCGCACCGTGGAGACCGCCATCCGCGGCCTCACCGCGGTCTCGGAGATGAGCGACATCCGCTGCGTGCCCTCGGTGGCCGCCGGCAACGCCGCCTCCCACGCCATCGGCCTGGGACAAATGAACCTGCACGGCTACCTGGCTCGCGAGCACATCCACTACGGCTCGGCGGAAGGCCTGGATTTCACCAACCTGTACTTCTACACCGTCACCTACCATGCGGTGCGTGCCTCTAATCGCCTGGCCATCGAACGCGGCCAGAGCTTCCAAGGCTTCGCCGACTCCAAGTACGCCAGCGGCGCCTATTTCGACCAGTACACCGAGGGCGACTTCACCCCCCGTACCCCACGGGTGGCCGAGTTGTTCGAGGTCGCCGGCATCCGCCTGCCGACCCGCGCCGACTGGCAGGAACTCAAGGCCTCGGTGATGCAGCACGGGCTGTTCAACCGCAACCTCCAGGCCATCCCGCCCACCGGCTCGATCTCCTATATCAACCACTCCACCTCCAGCATCCACCCCATCGTCGCCAAGGTGGAGATCCGCAAGGAAGGCAAGCTGGGCCGCGTCTACTACCCGGCGCCCTACCTGGCCGACGATAACCAGGAGTATTACCAGGATGCCTATGAGATCGGTCCGGAAAAGATCATCGACACCTATGCCGAGGCCACCCGCCATGTCGACCAGGGGCTGTCGCTGACGCTGTTCTTCCGCGACACCGCCACCACCCGCGACATCAACCGGGCACAGATCCATGCCTGGAAGAAGGGCATCAAGACGCTCTATTACATCCGCCTGCGCCAGGCCGCCCTGGAAGGCACCGAGGTGCAGGGCTGCGTGTCCTGCAGCCTGTGAGGAAATCGCCATGAACGCACCCGTCAACGCGCCGCGCCTGAAACTCATCAACGCCATCAACTGGAACCGCATCCAGGACGACAAGGACCTGGAGGTGTGGAACCGTCTGACCGGCAATTTCTGGCTGCCGGAAAAGATCCCGCTGTCCAACGACATTCCCTCCTGGGCGACCCTGACGCCCAAGGAGCAGCAGCTGACCATCCGCGTCTTCACCGGCCTGACCCTGCTGGACACCATTCAGAACGCCGTGGGCGCGCCAACCCTGCTGGCCGATGCCGTCACCCCCCACGAGGAAGCGGTGATCGCCAACATCGGCTTCATGGAAGCCGTGCACGCGCGCTCCTACAGCTCGATCTTTTCCACCCTCTGCTCGACGCCGGACGTGGACGAAGCCTATCGCTGGAGCGAGGAGAATCCCTATCTGCAGACCAAGGCCGAGCTGATCCTCGAGCGCTACCATGCCGAGGACCCGCTGCTGCGCAAGGTGGCCAGCGTCTTCCTGGAATCCTTCCTCTTCTATTCGGGCTTCTACCTGCCGATGTACTGGTCCAGCCGCGCCAAGCTGACCAATACAGCCGACCTGATCCGCCTGATCATTCGCGACGAGGCGGTGCACGGCTACTACATCGGCTACAAATTCCAGCAGGCCCTGGCCAAGGAAAGTCCGGAGCGCCGCCAGCAGGTCAAGGACTTCGCCTACGAGCTGCTGCAGGATCTCTATGACAACGAGGTGGCCTACACCGAGGACCTCTACGACAGCGTCGGCTGGAGCGAGGACGTGAAGAAATTCCTCCACTACAACGCCAACAAGGCGCTGATGAACCTGGGCTTCGAAGCGCTGTTCCCCAGCAGCATGACCGACGTCAGCCCGGCGATCCTCGCCGCCCTGTCGCCCAGCGCCGACGAGAACCATGACTTCTTCTCCGGCTCGGGCTCGTCCTATGTCATCGGCAAGGCGGTGAGTACCGAAGACGAGGATTGGAATTTCTGAGCTGACCCGCTGCTCCGGCCACCTGCTCGGAAAACTCCCTCTCCCTCTGGGAGAGGGTTGGGGTGAGGGCACGCCTCGCGACAAAGTCACAGTGGAAAAGGCGGCGCCGTTTTCCAGGCTACGGCGCTGAGCTGGCCGCCTGCTCCGAAAACTCCCTCTCCCTCTGGGAAAGGGTTGGTGTGAGGGCGCCCCTCGCGACAAAGTCCCAGTGGAAAAGGCTGCGCCGTTTTCCACGCTACGGCGCTGAGCCGGCAGCCTGCTCCGAAAACTCCCTCTCCCTCTGGGAGAGGGTTGGGGTGAGGGCGCCCCTCGCGACGAAGTCCCCGTGGAAAAGGCTGCGCCGTTTTCCAGGCTACGGCACTGATTCCTGATCGCGACCATGGCGGTCCGCCGATGCGGCCGCTCCTACGGAAGTTTGACGTTTCTGTAGGAGCGGCCCATGGCCGCGATAGATCTCCACCTCAGCGGTCCTGTCCGAAAACGGCCAGTCACCCCCACCCGGCGGTGCTAACCTGCCGCCATGAACGCCTTCCCCGATATACCTGCCTTCGAACGCGCCCGCCTGGCGCGGGACCCGCGTTTCGATGGCCTGTTCTACACCGCGGTGCTCACCACCGGCATCTACTGCCGGCCGGTGTGCCCGGCGCAACCGCCACGCCCGGAAAACGTCAGCTACTACCCCAGCGCCGCGGCCGCCGAGGCCGCCGGCTATCGCCCCTGCCTGAGATGCCGCCCGGAGCTCTCCCCTGCCGGCGGCCACTGGCAGCGCGGCGATGCCACCCTGGCGCGCGCCTTGCGGCTGATGGACGAAGGCCTGGAGGACGGCGGCCTGCCCGCCCTCGCCGCCCGCCTCGATCTCAGCGAACGCCAGTTGCGCCGGCTGTTCGTCGAGCGCCTGGGCGCTGCGCCCCTGGCGGTACTCACCACCCGCCGATTGCTGTTCGCCAAGCAATTGCTCAGCGAGACCCGGCTACCGATCACCGAGGTGGCCCTGGCCGCCGGCTTCGGCAGTCTCAGACGCTTCAACACCGCCTTTCGCGATGCCTACGACCTGGCCCCCAGTCAGGTGCGCAAGGGCCAGGCCGCGGCTTCGCCGGTGCTGGTCCTGCGCCTGGCCTATCGACCGCCCTACGACTTCACGGCCCAGCTGGATTTCCTTCGCGGCCACGCCCTGCCCGGTGTCGAGGTCCTGGACGACACCAGCTACGCCCGGGTGATCGGCACGCCTGAACAGCCGGGCTGGCTGCGCGTCTCGGCCTGGGACGCCGACACGCCGGCGCTGCGCCTGGAATTGCACGGCGCGGCCCCTGGGGCGCTGCAAGCGGCAGTGGCGCGTATCCGTCGCATGTTCGATCTGGACGCCGATCCCGAAGCCATCGCCCAGGGCCTGGCGGTCGATCCGACCCTGGCCGAACTGGTGGCGCGCCGGCCCGGCCTGCGTCTGCCCAGTGGCTGGGATGGCTTCGAGATCGCCGTGCGCGCCGTCATCGGCCAGCAGGTCAGCGTGGTGGCGGCCACCACCATGACCGCCCGGATGGTGCAGCGCTTCGGTCGCCCCTGGGGGGAGCCCGGTCACGAGGCCAGTCGGCCGCCAGCCGGTCTGCACCACTTCTTTCCCACGGTGGACGCCCTGGCCGATGCCGCCCTGGAAGACCTCACCGGCCTCGGCCTGATCCGCGCCCGCGCCGGCACCCTCGGCACGGTGGCCAGAGCGCTGCGCACTGGCGAGGTGGACTTCGACACCGGGCGCACCCTGGACGACTTCGCCCGGCGCTGGATCGCCCTCAAGGGCATAGGTCCCTGGACCGCCCAGTACATCGCCCTGCGCGCCCTCGCCCATCCCGATGCCTGTCCGGTGGAGGACCTGGTGCTGCAGAAGCGCCTGGCGCCACCCGGCGAGCGCCTGACCGCCAAGGCCCTGTACGCCCGCGCCGAAGCCTGGCGCCCCTGGCGCGCCTACGGGGTGATGCAGGTCTGGCGCGAAGCCACCTGGAAGGCGCCTGCCGACGCCCCCGCCGAACCCGTACCCACCCATCTCGCCATGGAGTCGCCCCGATGATCGCCTACTGCCTGCTGGACAGCCCCATAGGAACGCTCACCCTGGCCGCCGACGACAGTGGCCTGCGTGTGGTGGAATTTCCCGAGAATCGCTACCTGGCCAAGCGCGATGCCAGCTGGAGCGCCGCCGACCATCCGATTCTGGCCCTGGCCCGCGCGCAACTTGGCGAGTACTTCGCCGGCCAGCGTCAGACCTTCGAGCTGCCGCTGGCGCCGCGCGGCACCCCCTTCCAGCTGGCGGTCTGGCAGGCCCTGGCGGAGATCCCTCACGGCCAGACCTGGAGTTATGGTCAGCTCGCCAGCCACCTCGGGCGACCCCAGGCGATGCGCGCGGTGGGCGCCGCCAATGGCCGCAATCCGCTGCCCATCGTGTTGCCCTGCCACCGGGTGATAGGGGCATCCGGCGCCCTGACCGGCTTTGGTGGCGGCCTGCCGACCAAGCAATTCCTGCTGGAGCTGGAAGGCGCGTTGCCACCGCCGCGGGATCTCTTCGCGGCGTCCTAGCCCGCCACCGCGCCAGAACCTGGCTGATAAAAGGCTCTAGCATGCACCTTTCAGCGCTTGAGCCGGTGCGCTCCTGTAGCGCAAACTGGAATTTTCCATTCGCAAGGATGCGATGCGATGTCCAGTGCAGCCACTGCCCCGACCTTCACCCTGACGCTGGATGGCGTCGCCCACGATTTCCAGGTGCTCGCCTTCGACGGCCACGAAGCCATCGGCCAGCCCTATCGCTTCCAGCTCGAGCTGGTCAGCGAGCGCCCGGACTGGCCGCTGGAGTCCCTGTTGCAGCGCCCCGCCTTTCTCGCCCTGGGTGGGGGTGAACAGGGCATCCACGGCCTGCTCACCGCCGTGGCCCAGGGCGATTCCGGTCGGCGCCTGACCCGCTATCGCGCCGAGCTGGTGCCACGCCTGGCCTACCTGGCCCACCGCGTCAACTCCCGCATCTTCCAGGGGCGCAGCGTCCCCGAGATCCTCACGCAGCTCCTCGAGGAACACGGCATCCTCGACGGCGACTATCGCTTCGCCCTCGGGCCGACCCGCTATCCGCCGCGCGACTACTGCGTGCAGTACGGTGAGAGCGATCTGGCCTTTCTCACCCGCCTCTGCGAGGAAGAGGGCCTGCACTTTCACCACCAGCATCGTCGCGACGGTCATGTGCTGATCTTTGGCGATGACGCCACCGGCTTTGCGCAGCTGGGCGCCACCCGCTATCTACCCGGCAGCGGCCTGGTGGCGGACGAACCCGCGATCAGCCACCTGGCGGTCGCGCTGCAGATCCGCAGCAGCGCCAGCCTTCTGCGCGATCACGACCCGCTGCAGCCACGGCTGCGTCTGCAGAGCGGCAGCGACGCCCCGGCCCGGCCCGCGCTGGAAGACTATGGCTTTCCTGGGCGCTTCACCGATCGCGCGAGCGGGCAGCGCCTGAGCAGCCGGCGCCTGGAACGCCTGAGAGGCGATGCCCTCCAGGCCCAGGGCGCGAGCGACCAGCCCAGCCTGGTGAGCGGGCACTTCCTGCCGCTGGAACAGCATCCGCGTGCCGACTGGAATCAGCTCTGGCTGTTGACCGAGATCCAGCACCAGGGCCGCCAGCCGCAGGTCCTGGAGGAAGACGTTGCCGACCGGATTCCGGTCGACGGCTTCGCCCAGGGCTATCGCAACAGCTTTGTCGCTCGGCCGTGGACGCTGCCCTTCCGCCTGCCCCTGCGCCATCCCAAACCCCGGCTGCTGGGCGCCCAGAGCGCCGTGGTCACCGGACCGGCCGGCGAGGAAATCCACTGCGATGCCCTGGGCCGGATCAAGGTGCAATTCCACTGGGATCGCGAAGGCCAGGCGGATGAGCGCAGCAGTTGCTGGCTGCGGGTCGCCAGCGGCTGGGCCGGCAACGGTCACGGCGCCCTGAGCCTGCCACGGATCGGCATGGAGGTACTGGTCGGCTTTCTCGAAGGCGATCCCGATCAGCCGCTGGTGATCGGCTGCCTGTACCACGCCGAGCAGCGTCCGCCACTGGAACTACCCAGGGACCAGACCCGCAGCACCTTCAAGACGCTGAGCAGTCCCGGGGGCCACGGCTACAACGAAATCCGCAGCGAGGATCGCCAGGGCCAGGAGGAAATCCATGTCCATGCCCAGCGCGACTGGGACGAACGCATCGGCCACGAGCGCCATCAGCGCATCCGGGGCAACAGCTACAGCACCTTCCACACCGAGGAACACCGCATCACCCAGGGCGAACGCCGCACCGAGGTGCGCGCCGACGATCACCTGGACATCGACGGGAGTCAGCAGCTGCGGCTGGACGCTAGCCTGCTGGTCGAGGCCGGTAGCGAGATCCGGCTGCACAGTGGCCAGAAGATCGTCCTGGAAGCCGGTGCCCGCCTCACCCTCAAGACCGGCGGCAGCTTTGTGCAGCTGGATGCCGGCGGGGTCACCCTGGCTGGCCCGAGCATCCGGGTGAATCCCTGAACGCGTGCCGAATCCCGCGCACAAAAAAGCCACGCCCAGGCGTGGCTTTTCGGATTACCGCAGCAGGACTCAGTCTTCCAGCAACTCGCCGGCCACCGCCAGGACATTGTCCAGGGTGAAGCCGAAGTGCTCGAACAGCGCCGCCGCCGGAGCGGATTCGCCGTAGGTATGCATGCCGATGATACGACCGTCGAGACCGACGTACTTGTACCAGAAGTCGGCGATGCCGGCCTCGATGGCAATGCGCGCGCCGACTTCCACCGGCAGGACCTGCTGGCGGTATTCGGGGCTCTGGCGGTCGAAGACGCTGGTGCTGGGCATGGAGACCACGCGCACCTGGCGCCCATCGGCGGTCAGGCGATCATAGGCCTGCACCGCCAGGCCCACTTCGGAGCCGGTGGCGATGAGGATCAGCTCGGGTTCGCCGTTGCAATCCTTGAGCACGTAGCCACCGCGCGCGGCGTTGCCCAGGGTGGCGGCGTCACGCACGCTGTGGGCCAGGTTCTGGCGCGAGAAGATCAGCGCGCTGGGACCGTCGCGACGCTCCAGGGCCGAGGTCCAGGCGATGGCGGATTCCACCGCGTCGGCCGGCCGCCAGGTGTCCAGGTTGGGGGTGTAGCGCAGCGAGGCCAGCTGCTCCACCGGCTGGTGGGTGGGGCCGTCTTCGCCGAGACCGATGGAGTCGTGGGTGAAGACATAGAGCACCCGCTGCTTCATCAGCGCCGACATGCGCACCGCGTTGCGGGCGTATTCCATGAACATCAGGAAGGTGGCGCCGTAGGGCACCAGGCCGCCGTGCAGGGCAACGCCGTTCATGATGGCGCTCATGCCGAATTCACGCACGCCGTAGTGGACATAGTTGCCGCTGGCGTCTTCGGCGGTGACGCCCTGGGCGCCCTTCCACAGGGTCAGGTTGGAGCCGGCCAGGTCGGCGGAACCGCCGAGCAGTTCGGGCAGCAACGGACCAAAGAACTGCAGGGCGTTCTGGCTGGCCTTGCGGCTGGCGATGGTCTCGCCCTTGCTGGCGACGTCCTGGATGAAGGCGGCGGCGCGCTCGGCGAAGTCGGCGGGCAGGTCTCCGGCCATGCGGCGCTTGAATTCGGCCGCCAGCTGCGGATGGGCCTGGGCATAGGCGGCGAACCGCTCGTTCCACTCGGCCTCGGCGGCGGCGCCGCGCTCCCGGGCGCTCCACTCGGCATAGATGTCGGCGGGAATCTCGAAGGGCGCATGGGCCCAGCCGAGCAGGTCACGGGCGGCCTGGATCTCGTCGTTGCCCAGCGGCGCGCCGTGGCACTCTTCCTTGCCCTGCTTGTGCGGCGCGCCGTAGCCAATCACGGTCTTGCAGCAGATCAGGGTGGGCTTGTCGCTCTTGCGCGCGGTATCCAGGGCGGTCTGGATCTCGTCGGCGTCATGGCCGTCGACGTTGCGGATCACCTGCCAGCCGTAGCTTTCGAAGCGCTTGGGGGTGTCATCGGTGAACCAGCCTTCGACCTCGCCATCGATGGAGATGCCGTTGTCGTCGTAGAAGGCGATCAGCTTGGACAGGCCCAGGGTGCCGGCCAGGGAGCAGACCTCGTGGGAGATGCCTTCCATCATGCAGCCATCGCCGAGGAAGGCGTAGGTGTGATGGTCGACGATCCGGTGGCCGTCACGGTTGAACTGGGCGGCCATGACCTTTTCCGCCAGGGCGAAGCCCACGGCGTTGGCAATGCCCTGACCCAGGGGGCCGGTGGTGGTCTCGATACCCGGGGCGTAGCCGTATTCGGGATGGCCCGGGGTCTTGCTGTGCAGCTGCCGGAAATTCTTCAGGTCGTCGATGGACAGGTCGTAGCCGGACAGGTGCAGCAGCGAATAGATGAGCATGGAGCCGTGGCCGTTGGACAGCACGAAGCGGTCGCGATCGGCCCACTGGGGATTGCCAGGGTTGTGCTTGAGCTGATCGTGCCAGAGCACCTCGGCGATGTCGGCCATGCCCATGGGGGCGCCGGGGTGGCCACTGTTGGCCTTTTGCACGGCATCCATGCTGAGGGCGCGGATGGCGTTGGCTCGATCACGACGGCTGGGCATTGCGGTGTCTCCTGGCAGAGGCAGAGCGAAGGGGCCGTTATTCTGGCCCAGCCAGGGCACTTCCAGCAATCGGCGCGGTCGCCTCAGCCCGCCGGGCAGACCGTAGCGCCGTCGACCACGAAGGCGCGCGCCACCGGTTCGATGCGCCTGGCCAGGGTCGCCAGGGCCTGGCGGTGCGCCGCCACGACCTCGGCATAGGAGCCGCCGGCGGGCTGGCTGATCCGGCTGCCACAGGTGAGCACCCGCTCTCCGCCCGGTTCGGCCAGGCGCAGGGTCCAGAGCGCATCCTGCTGGACGCCACGCCCGGGCTGCGAATCGAAGCGCTGCAGATCCACCTTGATGCGCAGCACCGGGGCGCCGCTGCCGCGCGGGGCATCGCCCAGGTCCAGGGTGCCGAGGTCCCGGGACAGGTCGGCGGACAGGGCGCTGCGCACCTCGTCGGCCAGGGGCGCGATCCAGCGCTCGTTTTCCAGCAGGGCGATACCGTCGCCCTGGCGGACCACCAGTTGCGGCTGATCCACCTGCGGCGGGACCGAGACACCTTGCAGGGCGAAGCGGAAATTTGCGGTGCGCGCCTGGGCCGCGGGTTCCGCGGCGCTGGTCAGGGTGTGGTAGTTGAGCGGCGCCTTGGACGAACAGGCGGCCAGCAGCAGGGGCAGAGCCAGGCAGGTCAGGCGCTTCATTGCAGTTTTCCTTTGGCGGGATCGCGGGAGCCCGGCTCGAACTTGGGCGGCGGATCGGTCACCAGACCGCGGATCAGGGATTCCGGATGGCGGCCGAGGTAGTCGCCGAACACGCGCAGGGAACGTGCCATGCGCTGCATCTCTTCGAGGGTCTGGGTCAGATTCTGCTGCACCGGCGAATCGGCGCCCAGGCTCTGGCTGGCGCTGCCGGTGAGCTGCTGCACGCCCATCAGGGTGGTGGTCAGTTGCGGCAGGACCCCGGCGTTGAGCTGCTTGAGGGTGCCGCCGAGCTGGGCCAGGCTGGTGTCGAGATTCTTGCCGATGGAATCGAAGGGGATCTTGTCGATCTTGTTGACGATGCCGGCCATCTGCTCCTGCAGGCGATCGAAGCTGCCGGTGACGGTGGGGATCGACAGCGGCTTGGCCTGGGGATCGAAGGCGACCTTGGGCGCATTGGGCACGAAGTCGACGGAAATGTAGAGCTGGCCGGTCAGCAGGTTGCCGGTGCGGGCCTGGGCGCGCAGGCCACGGGCCACCCAGCCGGCGAACAGCTTGCCGTCGCGGTCCTTGGTCTCGATGCGCTTGCCGACGTCACCCAGCCGCTGGGGATAGATGACCGCGCCGACGATCAGCGAGAAGCGATCCTGGCTGTCCTCGTAGTCGGGGGTCAGGGACACCACCCGGCCGACGTTCATGCCGAGGAATTCCACCGGCGCTCCGGTCGACAGCCCGCGCAGCGACTGCTGGAATCTCATCCGCACATAGAAGGGCTCGCCATCCGGCGGGGCCAGGGCGCTGGTCTGGTCGTCGAACAGGGTGAAACTCTGGTCTTCCTGGGCCTCCTGGGGATCCTTCGGCCATTCGGGGGTGACGAAGGCGATGCCGCCCGCCACCACCGTGGCCAGCGACTGGGTATTGAGCTTGAGCCCGGAGGCGCTGAGCGAGACATCGACCCCGCTGGCGTTCCAGAAGCGGCTGTTGGCGGTGACGAAGCGGTCGTAGGGCGAATCAATGAAGACCTGGGCGCTGACGCCCTTGCCATCCGGATTGAGATGGAAGGACACCACCCGGCCGACCTGGATGCGCCGGTAATAGACCGGCGAGCCGACGTCCAGCGAGCCGATGTCGTCGGCGGTGACGATGAATCTCTTGCCCGAGGCCCCATGGATCAGCGCCGGCGGCTGCTCCAGACCGCGGAAGTCGCGATGGGATTCGCTGGAATCGCCGATGTCGGCGCCGATGAAGGCGCCCGACACCAGGGTGTCGACCCCCGAGACGCCATTGACGCCGAAGCGCGGGCGCACCACCCAGAAGCGCGCGTCCTTGGTGGCGAAGCCCTCGGCGGACTTTTCCAGCTCGATGGTGGTGATCACCCGGTTGCGATCCGGCGCCAGCTGAATTTCACTGACGGTGCCGATCACCACGTTCTTGTACTTGACCTGGGTCTTGCCGGCTTCCAGGCCCTCGGCGGTGAGAAAGGTCACCGTGATGGTCGGACCGCGCGAGGCCCAGCTGTGGATCACCATGGACAGCCCGATCAGGGCCGCCACGATGGGCACCAGCCAGATCAGCGATACGCTCCAGCGACTGCGGCGTACCTCGGGGGTAGGCGCCAGGGCGTCGGGTTCATGCCTGTCCGTCATCGTTCACCTCTGCATCCCAGATCAAGCGGGGATCGAAACTCATCGCGGCGAGCATCGTCAGCACCACCACGAAACCAAAGAACACGATACCCAGGCGCGGCGCCGCCGAACTCAGGGCACCGAAGTGCACCAGCGCCGAGACCAGGGCCACCACGATCACGTCGAGCATCGACCAGTAGCCGATCAGCTCGACGAAGCGATAGAGCCGGGCACGCTGGGCGCTGGCCCAGTCGCTGCGGCGCTGGCAGGTCACCAGCAGGGTGCCGAGCACCAGAAACTTGATGGAGGGCACCGCCACGCTGGCGATGAAGATCACCAGGGCGACGCCCCAGGAGCCGTTCTCCCAGAATTCGATCACCCCTTCGAGGATGGTGCTTTCCGTGCCGCGGCCCAGGGTACCGGTGAACATCACCGGCAGGGTATTGGCCGGGATATAGAGAATCAGCGCGGCAAGCAGATAGGCCCAGGTCTTGGCATAGACGTTCGGCTTGCGCCGGTGCAGCGCCGAGCCGCAGCGCGGGCAGCCGGCCTTGTGCCGGCGCGGCGCGCTGCAGACCTTGCCGCAGACGTGGCAGAGGCACAGGCCGAGTTCGTCGGCGCGTGGCGGCAGCTGGGGCGCGGTCACGGCTCACGCTCCCCGACGGCGTCCCACAGCGGGTGCAGGTCGCGCTTGGCGATGATCAGCAGGACCAACATCAGCCCGACCATGCCGAACAGCCCCAGACCCACCACCACGTGCAGCAGCCCGGCGAGCTTGATCACCGCCACCAGGGCGCCGAGCACGAAGACCTCGATCATGCTCCAGGGCCGCAGGTAGTGCAGGGTGACCATGGCCGTGGCGAAGCCGGGCGCGCGGCGGCCGAGCTGGGCGAAGCCGAGCACCCAGAGCAGCAGGACGATCTGCAGCAGCGGCACCACGAACAGGGTCATGGCCACCACCAGCGCCATGGGGCCGGCGAAGCCGCGACTCATGGCGACCACCGACTCCAGCAGGGTCGCCTCGCTGTGCAGGCCGCGAAAGCTGAGTTGCAGGATCGGCCCGACATTGGCGATCACGAACAGTACCGCCGCGGCGATCGCCAGCGCCAGCAGACCCTGGATATCCAGCCGGCTGGCGCGATAGAGCAAGGCGCCACAGCGCAGACAGTGCGCCCGCTCGCCCGCCGCGAGGGGTTCGAGGCGATGCACCGAATCGCAGTGCTCGCAGATCACCAGGCGCGTGCCGGCAGCGGGCGCGGAAGGGGATGGTGGCTGGACGGACATGGGTTACCCGGTGACGCTCCTGGAAGGGGGCTGCAGGTTGGACGCGCGAGGCTCGCGGTCGTTACCGCAACGCCGCGAAGACCGCTGAGCAAAAGGCCCCGGCATCTTACCTTCCTCGACGAAGGTATGCGCGGCCAGCCGCTGCGGACAAGTATCAAAACTTTTTGATGCTTTTCTTGCGAGGCCCGGGACGGGTCTCTAGACTAGCGCCCCATGAATCCCCTACGCGTGCCGGCGCTCGGCCAGGAACCAGGAGACACCCTCGCCGCCCTGTGCAAGGCCGGTGGTGATCCCCTGCGCCTGAACGTCCTGCGCGCCCTGCACAGCGCCTCCTTCGGCGTGCTGGAACTGGCGCAGATCTTCGCCACCGGCCAGTCCGGCATCAGCCACCACCTCAAGGTGCTGGCCCAGGCGCAGCTGGTGGCCACCCGCCGCGAGGGCAATGCCATCTTCTATCGCCGCGCCCTGCCGCGTCCCGGCAGCCTGGGAGGCGCCCTGCACGCCGCCCTGCTCGAAGAGGTGGACAGCCTGGCCCTGCCCGGCGCCGTACAGACGCGGATCGGCGAGGTGCATGCCCAGCGCGCGGCGGTGAGTCGCGACTTCTTCGCCCGGGTGGCGGAAAAATTCCAGGCCCAGCAGGACCTGATCGCCAGCCTGCCGCAGTATCGCGACGGCCTGCTCAGCCTGCTGGACGCCCTGGCCCTGGATCCGCGCGGCTGCGCCCTGGAGGTGGGCCCGGGCGACGGCGCCTTCCTGCCGGACCTGGCGCGGCGCTTCGCCCGGGTGGTGGCGGTGGACAACAGCCCGGCCATGCTCGAACTGGCGCGTCAGCGCTGCCAGCGCGACGGTCTCGCCCATGTCGAACTGCAACTGGCCGACGCCCTCGCCGAGCCGCTGCCCGCGGCCGACTGCGTGGTCCTCAACATGGTCCTGCACCATCTGGCCGCACCGGCGGAAGCCCTGCAGCAACTGGCCCGGCGCGTGGCGCCGGGTGGCAGCCTGGTGATCACCGACCTCTGCCCCCACGACCAGACCTGGGCACGCGCGGCCTGTGGCGATCTCTGGCTGGGCTTCGACCAGGACGAACTGGCGCGCTGGGCCCAGGCGGCCGGCCTGCAGGCGGGCGAGAGCCTCTACCTGGGCCTGCGCAACGGCTTTCAGATCCAGGTGCGCCAGTTCGCGCGCCCGGATCAGGGAAACACCCCGTCATGAGGCCAACTGGCCAGTGGCGGGCGGACCCGACGCTCAAGGGCGTCATGTCCAGCAAGGAAACTGCTGTCTCGACCGGCCTGCGGGCCCCTACCCCTTGGTAATTTAGGAACCATTCGATGAGCGAATATTCCCTGTTCACCTCCGAGTCCGTGTCCGAAGGCCATCCGGACAAGATCGCCGACCAGATCTCCGACGCCGTGCTCGACGCCATCATCACCCAGGACAAGCACGCCCGCGTGGCCTGCGAGACCCTGGTCAAGACCGGTGTGGCCATCGTCGCCGGTGAGGTGACCACCTCCGCCTGGGTCGACCTGGAGCAACTGGTGCGCGACGTCATCGTCGACATCGGCTACGACAGCTCGGACGTGGGCTTCGACGGCGCCACCTGCGGCATCGTCAACATCATCGGCAAGCAGTCGGTGGATATCGCCCAGGGCGTCGATCGCAGCAAGCCGGAAGACCAGGGCGCCGGAGACCAGGGCCTGATGTTCGGCTATGCCTGCAACGAGACCGATGTGCTGATGCCCGCGCCCATCACCTTCTCCCACCGCCTGGTGGAACGTCAGGCCGAGGCACGCAAGTCGGGCCTGCTGCCCTGGCTGCGTCCGGACGCCAAGTCCCAGGTGACCTGCCGCTACGAAGGCGGCAAGGTGGTCGGCATCGATGCCATCGTGCTGTCCACCCAGCACAATCCCGAGGTCAAGTACGCCGACCTGCGCGAAGCCGTGATGGAGCTGATCGTCAAGCACGTCATCCCCGCCGAGCTGCTGCACAAGGACACCCAGTTCCACATCAACCCGACCGGCCAGTTCATCATCGGCGGCCCGGTGGGCGACTGCGGTCTGACCGGCCGCAAGATCATCGTCGACAGCTACGGCGGCATGGCCCGTCACGGCGGTGGCGCCTTCTCCGGCAAGGACCCGTCCAAGGTCGACCGCAGCGCCGCCTACGCCGGTCGCTACGTGGCCAAGAACATCGTCGCCGCCGGCCTGGCCGATCGTTGCGAGATCCAGGTGTCCTACGCCATCGGCGTGGCCCAGCCCACCTCCATCTCGATCAACACCTTCGGCACCGCCAAGATCAGCGACGAGAAGATCGTGCAGCTGGTGCGCGAGCACTTCGACCTGCGCCCCTACGCCATCACCACCATGCTTGACCTGCTGCACCCGATGTACCAGGCCACCGCGGCCTATGGTCACTTCGGCCGCCACCCGCAGGAAGTCACCGTGGGCGACGACACCTTCACCACCTTCACCTGGGAACGCACCGACCGCGCCGCCGCCCTGCGCGCCGCCGCCGGTCTGTAACACGCCTCCCGGCAAACAGCCCCGCCACCTCTGGTGCCGGGGCTTTTTTCTGGGTCTGCACGCGGGATCCCAGCGCTTTCTTGCGCCAGTCCACAGCCTGGCACGCGCGATGCAACCTCTGGGCATCTGATGGTCAGAATGCCTCGTCTTCCCCAGGAGTCTGCTTATCCATGTGGCTGTTCATCACCAACTTCGGCGATTCTTCGGTGATGCTTCCCTGCGCCGTGCTGATCGCGCTCTGGCTGCTGGCCGGTCTGTCCGCGCGGTCGGCGCTGCTCTGGTTGCTGCTGTTTGGTGCCGCCGGCCTCAGCGTTGCCCTGTCGAAGATCGCCTTCTTCGGCTGGGGCCTGGGCATCCCTCGTCTGGACTTCACCGGCTTCAGCGGCCATTCCATGCTGGTCGGCAGCGTGCTGCCGGTCCTCGGCTGGCTGCTGGCCAGCCGGGCGCGGCCGTCGCTGCAGCTGAGTGCAGCCGCCCTTGGCGCGCTCTGCGCCCTGCTCATCGCCGTCTCGCGGGTGGTGCTGGGCTATCACTCGATCTCGGAAGTGGTGACCGGCCTGCCCATCGGCTACGCCGCCAGCGGCAGCCTGCTGTGGCTGCTGCGGGGCCAGGAGGTCAACCTCAGACCGCGCCAGGCCGCGCTGGGCGCCAGCCTGCTGCTGTTGCCCCTGTTGCTGCTGCATGGCACCAACGCCCCGACGCAACGGGTGCTGGAGCGGTTGGCGGTGAAATTCGCCGACGAGCAGAAGCCCTGGACCCGCGCCCATCAGCGCGCCGGGGTGGCACCACTGCAGAACTGAGGAAGGCTCGGCGCCTGCAATAGATGGCACCGTGGCTGGCGAATACCCAGCGGACTCCTAGACTGGCAGAAGCCCCAACGTTCCCGGGGTGAACGCCAGGGCCCTTCGGCCCCTCCTATCTAAGTCAGTCCTTGCCGCCGAGTCGTCCGCATGCGCTACTGCCTCGCCCTTGTCTGCAGCCTGGTGCTCACCGGGCTGCCCGCGTCACCCGTGGCGGCTGCCGAGTCCTTGCGGCTCTATACCTGGGAAGGCTACTTCGGCGACACCCTGCTGCAGCGCTGGGCCAAGGCCCATCTCCCCGTGCAGGAAATCCATTTCGACAGCAGTGACGTGCGCGACGCGACCCTGGCGCGCGGCGATGTCGATCTCGACCTGGTGGTGATCAACGAGGTCAGCGCCACCCGCCTCGGCCAGGACGGCCTGCTGACGCGCATCGATCCCCAGCGCCTGCCGCATCTGCGCGAGCTCGATCCGCGCTGGCGCCAGAGTTGCGGCGACTATGCCGTGCCCTACGTCTGGGGCACCCTGGGTCTGCTCTATCGCAGCGATCGCCTGGCCCAGGCGCCTTCTTCCTGGCAGCCGCTGCTGCAGCCGGAGCCGGCCCTGCACGGCCATATCGCCATGCTCGAAGACCACGACGATCTGCTGGTCGCCCCCCTGATCACCCTGGGCGCCGCCATCAACAGCGACGATCCCGAGCTGCTCCGACGCAGCTTCGCCCTGCTCAAGGCCCAGGCCCCGGCGGTGCTGACCTATCAGTACGTCGTCAGCGCCCTGCACAATCCAGCCTACAGCGATCGCATCGAGCTGGCCCTGGGCTACAGCGGCGACCAGCACCTGCTCAATGCCGCGACCCCCGGACAGCCCTGGCGCTTCGTCACGCCCCGCGAAGGCAGCCTGCTATGGGTGGACTGCGTGGCGCTGCTCAGCAGCTCCCGGCACCAGGCAGCCGCCTGGCGCTTCATCGATTTCCTCAACGAGCCGGGCAACGCCGTGCTGGCGACCGAGGAACTGCACCTGGCGACCCCCAATGCCGGCGCCCTGCGCCTGCTGCCGGCAGACCTGCGCCAGGATCCCAGCCTGTTCCCCCCCGACGACGTGCTCGCCCGCAGCCAGGTCTTTCGTGAAGGTCCGCCCGACACCTTCCAGACCCGGCAACGCATCGGCAGCGCTCTGGTAGGTCGCCATGACGCTCAATAGGCGCGCCCTGCTGCTGATCCTGCCAGTCGCCCTGCTCTGCAGCCTGACCCTGGTGGGGCTGGGCTACACGGTGCAGCGCGAGGCGGTGATCGGCCTCGAACGTTCGCGGCTCAACCACGACCTGGCGGCGCTGGAAACCACCTACCGCGAGTACGACCACTTCAGCCGCAACCTGCTCTATGCCCTGTCCAACAGCGCCGCCCTGGGCAATTTCCTGCGGCAGACCGAGGTGCCCTATCGCAACGAAGCCCTGGGTACCCAGCTGCAACTGGCGGTGCGCCAGCTGGCCGGCGACGATGCACCCAGCCACATCTCCCTGGCGATCGCCCGCCCCGATCTCAGCCTGGCCTACTACTACGAGCGCAGCGGCGATCCCTTCGCCCAGCTGAGCGGTGTCCAGCGCCAGTTGCTCGCACGCCTCGCGCGGGAGCCGAACGGTCCGCTGGAACGGCGCGACTATCTGCTCGACGAGCAGGGGCGTTCACTGCTGGTGGCGACCACCTCGCTGCTGCCGAGCACGGCCGGACCACCCCTGCCGGGGCAGCGCGGCCTGGCGATGACGCTGCAGCTGGCGGTCAGCCCGGACCGGATGGAGGCCCTGCGCCGCAGCCTCGAACAGAGCTATGGCGCCCCCCTGGAATTAAGCCGGACACCGCCCACCCGCACCCGCGATTTCAGTGCCATCGAGCGGCTGTCGCCTGATCTCTATGTACGCCTGACCCCGGACCCGGGACGCCTGGACAAGGAATTGCGCCGCCTGGCGATCGCCTACTTCAGCGGCGGCCTGCTGGTGACCCTGGCCTGCATCCTGGTGCTGATCGTGCTGATCCGCCGCTACATCACCCGCCCCATCGCCCGCCTGGACAGCCAGCTCACGGAGGTGCTTGAAGGCCAGCGCCAGGCGCTCGAAACCGGCGACGAACCCGGCGAGATCGGTCACCTGGGCGCCAACATGAAGCGCCTGCACGACAACAACCTGGCCATCCTGGCGCAATTGCGCACGGCCTTGCGCACCGACGTCCTCACCCAGATCGGCAACCGCCGCTATTTCCAGCTCATGGGCGAATCCTGGCTGGCGGGCAAGCCGGACGGTCGCCGTATCGCCCTGCTCTATTTCGGCCTGGACCATTTCAAGTCGGTGAACGACAGATTCAGCCACGAGGTGGGCGATGAACTGCTGCAGGCCGTGGCCCGGCAGACCCAGCACCTGCTCGAAGTCCATCAGGAGGACAACGAACTGGTGTTTACGCGCCTGGCGGGCGATGAATTCGCCATTCTGCTGCGCGGCCCGGCAGCGGCGACCGCGGCCCTCGCCCTGGGCCAGCAGCTGCAGCAGAGCTACGCCAACGGCGCCCTGGTCGGCGAGCGGCGCTATGCGGTGACCCTGAGCATCGGCCTGGCGACCCCCGAGGCGCCGCTGGATCTGGCCGACCTGCTGGCCCAGGCCGACCTGGCCCTGGAGCGGGCCAAGAACGAAGGCGGCAATCGCCTGGTGCATTTCACCCCGGAACTGGCCGCGCGCCAGCGCCGCCAGGATCTGCTGGACGAGCACCTGCGGCGAATGAATCCGGACGAGGAGTTTCACCTGGTCTACATGCCGGCGGTCGACAGTGCCGGCCAGGTACGCTCCGCCGAAACCCTGCTGCGCTGGAATTCGCCGCGCCTCGGCCCGGTGTCACCGGCGGAATTCATCCCCATCGCCGAACGCCAGGGACACTTCCGCTGGATCGACCGCTGGGTCGTGGACCAGGCCTGCCGCGAGTATCCCGCGCTGCAAGAGGTGCTGGGCAACGACCTGGTGCTGTCCGTCAACCTGTCGTCCGCGCAACTGGATCAGGCCGACATCGTGCCCTACCTGCGCGAGCGGGTGCGCCACCACGGCGTCGACCCGGCCCACCTGGAACTGGAATTCACCGAGACCTTCGCTGCCGAGTTGAACGAGCGCACCCTGGGGCTGTTGCACGAATTGCGCGCCGAGGGCTTTCGCGTGGCCATCGACGATTTCGGCGTGGGCTACACCTCCATCCAGCAGGTCACCGACTATCCCGCCGACACCATCAAGTTCGACCGGCTCATCGTCGAGCGGCTCAGCCAACCCGGCAACCAGGCCAGCCTGGTTGCGCTCATCGCCTTCTGCCACGCCCGCGATGCCCAGGTGATCGCCGAGGGCGTGGACACCGAACTCAAGCAGCTCTGCCTGCAACAGGCCGGGTGCGATCTCCTGCAGGGCTTTCTGGTGTGCCCGCCACGGCGCCTGGACGAATTGCGCGACTGGCAGCGCCAGCGGCTGGGCGATCCCAGCCGGGTCTAGCGGCAATGCCCACTGACATCACCGCAGTGGGCATTGCCCGGATCGCGGCGCTTAGAAGTCCAGCGACAGGCCCAGGCCCACGCCCTGCTGATGGGTATCGCCCGCACCGGCATAGCTGTAGCCGCCGCGCAGGGTCAGCTCCGGCGTCAGCCGCTGGACCACGCCCAGACT
This sequence comes from Pseudomonas sp. PS02302, assembly GCF_029959585.1. Lineage (NCBI taxonomy): Bacteria > Pseudomonadati > Pseudomonadota > Gammaproteobacteria > Pseudomonadales > Pseudomonadaceae > Pseudomonas > Pseudomonas sp. PS02302. The sequence continues at coordinate 1,685 of NZ_JASCON010000062.1, read as the reverse complement.
CAGGCGGGTGCGGTCGCTGTCGGGCTGGTAGCCGTCCAGGGTGTAGTCCAGACCCGGCACGCTGTTCAGGCGCATGGTCACATCGCGAGTGCCATCGGCGAATTCCCGCTCACGGCCCAGATCGGCGAACAGCGCCGTGGCCGGTGCGAGTTGCCAGCGGCCCTGCAGGCCCAGCCCCAGTCGCCGCGAGGTGCTCGACTGGTCGTCGAATTCCAGCGCCGTGGCGTCGTTGCCGCGCTCCCGATAGCCGTCCACCTGGACACGGGCATAGTCGGCGCTGAGATAGGGACTCAGGTGCCAGGGACTGCCGGCCGCTGCCAGGTCGTACCCCAGGCGCGCCGAGAGGGCGCGCAGATCGCCGTCGGTATCGCCCTGCTCGCTGCGGGTGGTCGGGCCAAGCGCGAAGCGCCGGCTCAGGTCGTCGTAGTCCAGCCGCCCACCGGTGGCGGTGAGATCGCCCCAGAGGCGCTCGCCCTGGTACTGGGCGAAGGCGCTGAGCAGATAGCTGTTGAGGCGATAGTCGGAATCGGCCGCACCGGGTTCCAGGTGTTGCCGCGCGACCCCGGCGGCGACACCGAGGCGCCATTCCTCGCTGAGTCGATAGCTGCCGCCCAGGTCCAGGCTGTAGCCGTTGCCATCGCCGCCGGCAGTGCTGCGCTGGTCGTCGACGTCCAGGCGCCGCGCGCTGGTATCCACATAGCCCTGCCAGCGCCCTACCGGCTGCCAGGCATGCCAGTCGCCCAGCCAGCGCTGGTGCAGGCCGTCCTGGTGCGCCCTGAGGGTGGACTGGGCCATCTCCGGCAGCAGGGTAACCTCCCAGGGTGCGGCCAGCAGCGAATAGGCGTAGTCGGCGATCAGCCGCTGGCCGGTGATGGTCGGGTGGACGCGGTCGTTGAACAGCAGCTGGCTGGGATCGGCCGCCGCCGCGCCCAGGCCATAGGTGGCATTACGGGTGCAGCTGTCGCCGCTGAAGCAGGTGCCGGTCAGATTCTGCCCGCTGGCCAGGCCATAGCGCCCCGGTTCGGCCACTACCTCGGCCAGCAGCTGGGGCACGTTGAGGCCGATGATCTCGGCATCGATGCCGGCCAGACGTGCCACCAGCGCCTGGTTGTAGACCCGGCTCAGGGCCGAGCTGGCCGCCTGTTGCGGCGAACCGGCCAGCGCTGGGGTCTGGCCGATGTCGGGCAGCAGCCAGACCACCATGTAGCGGGCGCCGGCCTGCTGCAGCGCAGCGACGCCGTCACCCAGGCGATTGGCCGCGGCCGCCGCGGTGGCCGGCGAGGTGACCAGCCCCTGGAGGAAGTCGTTACCCCCGCCGCTGATGTAGAACAGGGTGTTGGGATCCAGACTCAGTCCCTGGCTGGCAAGTCCGGGCAGGTAGCCGTCACGGCTGCGCAGGGTCAGGCCACCCACCGCCACCACCGAGCCGTTGCGAGCGGTGATGGAGTCGCGGATCTGCGCCGTGGTGTAGCCGCCCGTGGCCCAGTTGTCGCCATCGCTCAGGCCGATCCGCTGATTGATCAGCGAGGTGGAGGCGTCCAGGGTACGGACATCGAAGCCCAGTTGCTGGCCGAGCAGCATCGAGGACACCGGTCCGGTCACCGCGCCGCTGGCCGGGCTGTAGCCCGGCCCGACACGGGTGGTGAATCTGAGGCTGGCACCAATGAACCCCGTGTCGGGAAACA